>NZ_BBMP01000023.1 GCF_000755245.1 Halococcus sediminicola
CTGGGAAAAACAAATACGAAATGGGTGCGTTAGAAGTTGAGTAACTAGTTCATCCACAAGGATCGAGATCGATGGCTGTTGCGAACAACGCGCTCATCCGAGCAAAAGGCTACACCCAGCGATGGATGTCCGAGACGTCCTATTCGACGGTCAAGCGAACGCAGGACTCCGCCCTGCGTTCGCGATTCTGGTATCGTCAATTTCGTGAAATCGTTCTCATGTTCGCGCTCAACAACATCAAGAAGCTCGCCGAGACGCTATGATCGTACTCCCGTACCGCATTTTCAATAAAGCATACGATTCGAGTTGTGAGCCGAACTCTCGGAGAACATTGATATTCTCGTAGAGGGTGGTGTAGTGGCCGGTCCGATCGATCGGGATCACATCGCCGTTGCGGATCAGTACGGGGTGATTACCCGTGATCTTGGTCAGCGTGTCGTAACCTCGACGATTAAAGACGTCATCGAGACGGCGTACCGTCGAGGATTTGCCCCTGATCCCCGAGACCACGATCTTGGTGTCGATGTTCCGAATGGACCGACGGTGAGCACGGCCACGTGAGAGAAGCGTCCCCAACGCCCCTCGAATGGCAGATGTCCCGACTTCGAAAGGATCGTGCTCGTACTCGACTTCCGCCTCGGCTCCCGTAAGATAGACCGGAATCGCACCGGCAGCCAGTTCACAAAACCGCTCGATCGACTCGATTGCGTGCTCGCGGGTTGTGTACGTGACGAAGGGAACGGCCACGGATTCGCCATCGTACTCCAGCGACCACTCGAAGATATCCGACTCGGGATGACTCCGAACATCGGCCCACGCTTGGAGGGGAGCTGAGGATCCCTCGGTGTACTCGAACTCGTCATAGCCCTCGAAGACGGCGGCCGCGTCGCGTACGTGATCCACCGCCTCCCGGGCGGCTCTCGCGGTCTCGTATCGGTGCGGTCCCACACCCAAGCACACCTCGGCATCGTAAAGCCGCCAGAACCACCCCTCGTCGGTGCGCACCACTTCGAAGGAGCCCTGCTCAATCATCCCCGGAGCCTCCCGAGAGAATTGACGCCTCGAACACCCGTTCACGAGAGGGTTGATCGACGGTGTAGTACTCCACAACCCCGAGACAGACTGCCACCACGAGCGCGCCAAGACCGATCTGGAGAAGACCGAACTCCTGTGGAATCCCCCGTGGGAGGATCCGACCCGTCGAGCGCGCGAGCACGAGCAACAGAGTGAACGTACCGAACTGTATCGGCACGAACAGTTTGCGCTTTGAGTTTGGTGCAGTGTGCCAGTTGTAGGCGTTGATGCCGGCGAGGATCACTACGAAATACGCCGACAGGCCGCGCGTGATCGGTAAGAGGGCCACCAGAGGGAGCGCGACCAATAGCGTGAACGCGGTCGTGATCGAGATGAGCACCCGACCGTACAGCAAAGTAACGTGATGGATTGTCCAGAGGAAAACAAAGCCAAGCGCCAGCGTCACCGCATAGAGCACGAGCAGCCACTTGCTAGAGAGCGCATAGATCGCAAGCAATGCGACCGAGATCAGCCCGATCCGGAGCCCATATCGGTCGCGCACGCGTTCGGTGATCAGGAATCCAACCAAGAAGAGCGCAACTGCCCGTGGTCGGGTGAGGATGATCGGTTCGAGTTCTGTGGGCACGGCAGCGTTCTTCCAGACGGCCACGTCGGCGGTTTCAGCGTAGAGCGCCGGCGGGGTGAGTGTACTGAGTGTGGAGGTAAATCGAGGATCGATCAGCAACCACCCAAGACCGAACAGGCCAGAAAATAGCAAAATCGCCGTAATCAGGTCCCACTTGCGGTACTCGGGTTTGAGCTGGTGGTAGTTGAACGCCGCCAGTCCAGGCAGAATACTTCCGATGAATAGCACGAATCGTAGCGGCCGGGGGAGATACTCACCTAGAACTACGAAAATTACCAGTGGAACACCGCTACCGATTCCCATCGCGACCAGGAGTTCATCGCGACCATAGATCAGCGTCCTGTGTTTGGCAAGATAGAGTCCGGCGTACGCGATGATTGTACTGACGATAAATATCGGGAGCATGAACACGTTTTTCAGGGTATAGACTGCGAGCATCGGAATCCCAATCGTTCCACCTAGCCGATAGCCGAATAATTGTGTGATAACTCCAACCAGAAGGAGTCCCAGCGCAGTCGTCATCGCCGCAACGATCATTGTTAATAACACGTACCAGTAGGGTTAGATACAAAAGCATCGGTTCGAGTAGCAAATATCGAATCCAACGTCCGATGGCTTTTGATCGCGTGATCATCCGATTGTGGGTCCTCAAATCCCGGCTCGGTCTGCGTCCTCGTAGACGGTCGTGAATGCGAAATTCTCGCGCACATCGGTGACTTCGACGGTCACCTCGTCGTCGGGACGCGCTCCGGGGACGATCAGTACGTAGCCACGCTCGATTTTCGCTATTCCATCGCCCTGATCGCCCAGCGTTTCGATGGTTACCTCACGGACGTCGCCCGTATTGACCGGTGGTGTCAGTGTCGACTCTGCGGACGGTTGCTTCTGCTGGCTTTGGCTCTCGCTAAGCTGAGAATTTCCGAGAATGACCGTTCGATAGGTCTCGCCGGCCGAAACCGTTCCCATATCGAGTGCGTCCTGTGGCACCTCGATATGGTATGAGTCGTCATCCTTTTCGATCGTGGCTGTGAATAGATATTCCAACCGATCTGGGATATCGACCATTAGACGTCCTCTCCTCCTCTATCGCTAGTGTTCGGTGAGAGTGAGACAGCAAGGGCGTGTGTCCGACGGACCGAAACACCATTCATAGTATCAAGCCTCGGCAGCGACATATTGATCTTCCCACTCGCGGCGGGCCTCGATTTCTCGCTGGCCACGCTGAGTTACCTGATAGTAATTCGTCCGCCGGTCGATCTGGCCTTTTTCGAGGAGACCTTTCTCGACGAGCGTATCGAGATTCGGGTAGAGCCGTCCGTGGTGGATCTCGCCCTCGTAGTACTGTCCGAGTTCGTCTTTGAGTGCCAATCCATGCGGTTCGTCCTGTCCAGCAGCGACGTACAGCAGGTCGCGCTGGAAGCCAGTCAGATCGTACATATCTCAGAAATGGTTATTCAAAGACTAAAATATATCGATACCGAACAAGGTCTGCTACTCGGCCCGATTCAGAGATCGCGGGGCTGAACGGTCTTGCGGTCGTTGTCGTTTGCTCGTCGTGCAGCCTTTTCAAGCAAGTCCGCGACTTCGCTATCGAGTGCATCGTAGAAGTCCGCCGAGACGTTCTGGTCTGTAAGTTGGTCTTTGATTGCCGATTTAACGATCAGATCCGTCATACAACCGTATTCTCATCGATTCGTACTTATTCCTTGTATATCTACCAGAATACAGTATGGGGTGTCTTCTTCAAACAGCGTCGGGGTTCCAACGACGGTCGAAACGAAGCCGTGAATAGAGAAAGGAGAAATGCGTAAGCTTCGCCGTAGGCCTGTCAACCACCGTTTGCTCGGTATCGAAGAGCCACTTGATCCCCTGGGTTAGGCCGGAGCTGCCGCAAGCATCTCCCGCACCACGCTCGGCACTTCCTCGATGTCCGCCTCACGCAGGCGCTCGTTAGTCAGTATCAGACGTAATCGTGGCCGTCCAACATCAATCGGCACTTTCTCGGTATCGAGAAGTCCCTGTTCTTCAAGGTGAGTTTTTCCTCGGGAGAACGTCGCCTTGCTCGCAACACCCGTATCTTCGCCCCACTTCGAGAGATCGTAGAGCAACTCCTTGTGTCTAGCCGCCACCAGCAAGCTCACTCCCACTTCGTTTAGAACGCTCTCATCGCGTGTACTCCCGAGTGTGTCTAGTACGGTTCGGAAATCCGATTCTGCCGCCGAGCCGAACTCCTCACCAAGCGAGTCCAGCACACGCGAGCGAGCTGGCGTCCGCAGATTGAATTCCTCGCCACTGTCCCATGCACTCTGCCAGCGCTCGCCCGCGGCTTCGACGAACTCTTGGTCGTTGGTCACCAGTGCCGCGCTGTGCTCGTCATCCGGTGTGAGCAGCGAGACGACCATCTCCTTCGTTACCACCAGTGGGTTCTCCAAGTACTCAGTGGTTGCCCGTATTGCGAGCGTCTCGGCTTCGATTAACTCCGCCGCTGCGCTCGCCAGCACGAAATCGTCGCGCAGCCATTTCAGTACGTGTTCTCCCGCGAGCAAGCTGACGTACGGTGGATCATCTATCTCGAAGAGTAGCTCAACGAGTCCGTTGGTTGCCTTCTCATCAAGGTTGACCGCAAGTACTCCTCCAGCCGCTTCATCGAGAATCGGACGCAGATTTTCGACGACCGACGTGTCCACCCTGTGTGATGAAATAGTCATACACAGAGGGTAGATGATGAAGCTATATCCCCATTACGCCATTATCTTATTCTTTCTCCCCAGAATTAATATGATAGAGGAAAACATTCGCTGTGGCGCAGCCATGGAACGTGATGGTTCCGGCTTTAGCTGAATTGTAGGGCGCCAATCCCCCTTCCTCAGCGAGCGCCGAAGGCGCGTGCAGGGAGGAGATTCAACTAATCAGTTCTCAGTGATAGATATCGCCGCATTGACGGTTGATCGATTTTCGATCGAATGTAATCCGGTGTATCGTTCAGATCCGATACATACCGAGGAAGGCAACAGCGCCGCCGGCGCTGATGATTGCGACGAGCGGAAACGCTGCACCAAGGCCAAATTGTTCGGCGGCGACGCCGAACAGTAAGGGCCCGATCGCGCCGCCGAGCGATCCCGCTGTCAACATCACGCCGAAGAGACTCCCGCTGAACCCGCGTTCGGAATACTGAGACGTAATCGCGTTCATCGCGGGTAGGGCAGCCCACATCGCAACGCCGAGGAAGAAAAACCACACAAACAGCACGATCGGGACCAGCGGAACGATGGCGATCGCAGCCAAAGCAACCGTCGAGATCGCGAGCGCACCGAACCCCAGAGCCCGCCGATCCATACTGTCGGCAAGGGAGCCAGCGGCGAGCGAGGAGATACCAGCGCCGACAAGTAGCACGAAGAAAATCGCATTGGCGACGCCGGCAGTTGTGCCCGCTTGCTCAACAAGGAACGATGTCGCGAACGTCCGAACCGCGCCGAGTTCCGTAGCGATCGCGAGATTGGCGAGAAACAACACTGCGACCCACGGTTCGAGTGGCACCGAGATCAGACTGGTGAGACCGGCCAACCGTCCGCCGGATTCCTCGGTCGTCCGCGAAGTGGCTCTCTCGTCGGTCCCGCCATCAGGTTCGACCCGGGCGGTGCCATTCGAACGACTTTCAGGCCGGAAGACAGCCAGAAACACCATCGCGTAGACGACGCCGACGCCCGCGCTGACCGTGAGTGCAAGTCGCCAGTCGAACAGTGCTGCGAGACCACCGACGAGCGCGGGGGCGAGGGCGGTGCCGACGACCCCGCCGAGGCCGTGAATGCCCATTGCTTTCCCCTCGGTAGCACCGCTCTCCAGGTCACTGATGATCGACATCCCCGATGGGTGATAGGTGCTCCCACCGATGCCGGCGATTACCTCGGCAATAACAAGGGTCCAATACCCCTGTGCGCTCGCAGCGACGAGGATACCGGCCGCGAGGACGATCATGCCGCCCGCGAGAAGCCACCGCTGGCCGATCCGATCCGCAAGCACGCCCGCTGGTAGCTGGAAGATCGAGTAGGTGGCAAAAAAGACGGTTAGCAGCGATCCAGCCTCCCCGTATGTGATTGCGAAATCGTTCACCAAGAGTGGTAAGATCGGCGGAAGCGCGACGCTATAGAACTCGTTGACGGCGTGGGCCACCGTGATGAGCCACACCTCACGAGGATTTGATACCGAAAACAAACGCGAGGTGACTGATCGCGACATACGATCGCTCCGCCATCATACCCAATGAGAGTTGCTTTCCGAATTGGTCGAGAGTTGCGAGCACACGGATATCGATAGCGGCGTGGCGCTCGCGATAGGTCTGTGCGGTCTGGTCGTGGAGGAACGTTTGGCGCAACCGGGCTTCGGCCGGCCCTTCGGGCTGGATTGGTCAGTGGTGTTGGCATAGTGGTTCAGTAGCACTCGCGTTGTACGATATTACGTTCGAGACAGCCAGCAGCCCGGAATATTCATAGGGCTTTGAACACCCACGATGATCGGATTCGCGATCTCTCTCAAACAGCAGCACTCAGAGAACGGCGTAGAGGGTACAGCTATTGTTGCTGTTGCTCTTTCAGAGAGAGCGGACAAACCAATTGTTCTGTACTGGCTCAATTTGATACGGTTCAAAATAATGTGTTCGCGTCAAGCTCGCTGTTTGCGGGAGCACTGACGTCGGTGAGCGGAGATCACCATGAGACGACCCACATTCGCCACATCTTATGGCCGCCATTCCTGATCGATTCATCATACTGAGTGCCGCGAGGTGTATCTTGGGGCGTAACTTCATTCACTCAGCCTCAATAGCCTAACGTATATATACGTATTATTTCTTTCAGAATGATTTTTGTACCACCTTCTTCAATGAAAATTTGGATCAGTAACGATGGTAGAACGAGACCCCTCATCAAACACAGGTAGTATCACACCTCATGCGATCACGCCATCTCGCCGGCAATTTCTACAAGCGATCGGTCTCGCCGGTCTCGCCGGGGCTGTCTCGTCGGGGACAGCCGTTGGCGCACCCAAAACATCTTCGAATGGGGGACCGGGAAGCGTCTCTAACCTCTCGGAATACATCGAAAATCCAGGGGTGTACGCCGAGAACCAAGAGCCTGCACATGCTCCGACGGCGGTTCCGTTCGATTCAGTGTCGGCTGCCCGGAGCGCGAACACCCATTTTGACGAACTGGAGACGCGCTTGGACGATTCACCGTACTACCGACTTCTCAATGGAGAGTGGGATTTCGCGTTTTTCGAATCTCCCAATGACGTTCCCACGGAGTACTCTGGGACGTCTTTCGACACAATTGATGTCCCCCTGTCGTGGCACCTCGCGGGCTACGACGAGTACGTCTACGTCAACACGCCCCTAACCTGGACGGATATCGATGGGGCAAGTGCTGACCCGCCGAACGTACCAGACAGCTACAACCCCGTCGGGGTATACCGACGCCAGTTCGACGTTCCTGATGACTGGGACAGTCGGAAGACATTCCTGAGCTTTGAGGGGGTCAAACAGGCGTACTTCGTCTGGATCGACGGTCAGTACGTGGGCTACGACCAAGGGTCGATGACCACCGGTGAGTTCGATATCACCGACCACGTCACACCGGGCGAGTCCCATCAGGTGACCGTCCAAGTGTATCGCTTCTCGGACGCCGAACCCTTGGAAACCCAGGATATGTTTCGGTACGCTGGGATCTTCCGCTCAGTATCGCTATACTCGACGCCGACGGTCCGGCTCCGTGACTGGTTTGTCCGAACGGAGTTGGACGAAAACTACGAGAACGCCACGCTGACCGTGGACGCTGAGATTGCCAACTATACGGAGTCAAGCCAGGGGAACCATACCATCCGTGGCCACCTATTCGATAGTGATGGCTCGAAAGTGACCACCCTCGAAACTTCAGACTCGATCGGCAGTTCCACGAGTACCGCACTCTCGATGGACACTACCGTCGCGGGACCGGACACGTGGACCGCCGAGGATCCGACCCTCTATACGCTCGTCTTCGAGCACGAGGTCGACGGCGCGACCACGGAGACGGTGTTCGAGCAGGTCGGCTTCCGGGAATACTCGATCAGCGACGCACAGTTCCGGGTTAACGGCCAGCCGGTCGACATCCGAGGCGTGAACAAACACGAGACCGATCCCGATCACGGTCGGTACGTCCCACACGACCGAGTCCGGGAGGATTTCGAGTTGATGAAGCGCTCCAACATCAATGCCTTCCGGTGTTCGCACTACCCAAACGACCCGTCGATCTACTACCTCGCCGACGAGTACGGTCTCTACGTTCAAGACGAGGTGAACGTCGAAACTCACTGGAATACGAACTACCTAGGAGAGAGCGACAACAGCGACGAACAGGCCGTCGAGCGCTTCGTACGGATGATCGGACGGGACAAGAACCGGCCATGTATCTTCACGTGGTCGACGGGCAACGAAGCCGGTCTCCACGACGCCCACTACGACATGGCGGAGTTCAAGACTGGCGAGGACCAGGACGACGACGGAAGCGTACTAGAAGAGTACCCCTTCGAGCCAACTATCGATCCGACCCGATTCCTCTATCACCAGGCAAACAACGGGGGCATCGCGCCGTTCGCTCCCATTGACGGCCCACGATACCCCTCGCCGGGGGCGATGCGGAGCAGAGCGATTGGCTCGTCCGTACCAATAATTATGGGCGAATACGCCCATGCGATGGGCAACAGCGGTGGTCTGTTCCACGACTTCTGGGACTACGCACAGCCCGACCACGAGACGGTCACAAAGACAGTCTTCGCGGACGAATCCGACGCCGGCAACACCGGCACGGTCATCGGCGACTCGCGTATCGTCGACGAGAATGACGGCGCGATCGTCTTCGAGAACGACGGCTATGTCGACGTTGGCACCGACTCCAGCCTCGACTTCACCGAACCCGGGTTCACGCTGTGGGCCCGCGTCAAGGACGAGGGCACCGATGACGACGATCCCTACATCACGCGCGGGGACAATCAGTACGCGTTGAAGATCGTCCCGGGCGATCCAACACCCAGTCTCCAATTTTTCATCTATGACGACGGGTATCAGGTCCTCAACGTGCCGGTGCCCGAGGGCTGGACGGAGGGTGAGGGTTATCACGACCTCGTCGGCGTCGCGACAGACTCGACGCTGAAACTGTTCGTCGACGGCGAACTCCTCGGGGAGACTCCGCACAATGCCTCGACCCTCGCGCCAACGGACTACAGTTACCCGGTCACGATCGGCTATAACGCCCAGGCGGACCGATACACCGACGCGTCGATTAGTCAGGTAAGAGTGTACGACCGAGCCTTATCGAATTCGGAGGTAGCGAGCGCGGCGAGCGACACCTCGCCGCCGAGCAGCGCTGTCCTCTGGATGGACTTCGCCCAACCCACGCGGAACACGGAACTCGAACGCTACGAGGAGTACGACCCCCTCCAGGGCGGGTTCGTCTGGGACTGGGTCGACCAGGCGGTCAACCGTGAACTGACCAGCAGTGACGCACCAGCGGCTTCATACCGATTCTACGACGGTAACCCGTTCTGTCTGAATGGCGTTATCTTCGAGGAGCGAACTCCCCAACCACAGTTCGAACAATTGAAAAAGAGCCACCAGCCGGTCGGCGTGGTTGGCTCGGACCTCGTCGATGGCACCGTCAGAATCACCAACCATCTCGACTTCGCCAACTTGAGCACACTAAATACCACGTGGGAGCTACAGGCCGGCGAGGAGGTGGTCGAAAGTGGAACGCTCGCGCCGAACATCGCCCCCAGCGAGAGCACGGAAGTTACCGTACCATTCGAAAAACCAACTCTCGAGCCGGGCGTCGAGTACTGGCTAACGCTTCGCTTCAAGACGACCGAGGACACGGTGTGGGCCGATGCCGGTCATCAGCTTGCATTCGACCAACTACAGATTCCCTTCGAGGTTCCCGAGCCCTCGACAGTGGAAACCAGAGACATGTCTGCACTCTCGGTGAGCGAAGACGACGGGCAGTTCAGCGTCTCAGGCGATGGCTTCGAGTATATCTTCAGCAGAGAGCGGGGAACGCTTGTTTCGGCCATCTGTGACGGTACAGAGATCGTGGCTGACGGCCCTCAACTCGATTTCTTCCGGGCTCCAATTCAAAACGAGATCCAAGGATGGGGTGCGGCGGAATCCGATGAGTGGTATAACCTCGGACTGGACGACCTCCAGCACGAGGTAGCGTCGGTCGATCTCACCCGGACGGAAGATTCAGTGGTCCGAATCGCAGTCGAGACCTCCGTGTTGGGGTCAGGCACCAACGCCGGCTTTGACACCCAATACCGATACAAGGTATTCGGAAGTGGCGACATTCTCTTAGGTGTTGACATCGAGCCTACCCAAGCGCTCGTCGACGGCATCAGTCACTGGCTGCCCCGAATCGGGGTGGCAATGGACATCCCTAACGATCTTGATCAGTTCGAGTGGTTCGGACGTGGCCCACACGAGACATATCCCGACCGAAAGTGGGGGGCCGAGATTGACGTCTACGAGGACAGCGTCGCCGACCAGTTCGTTGCCTACCAGCCCCCTTCAGACAACGGTAATAAGGCGGACACTCGATGGGCGGCACTCACGAATGACGATGGGGTCGGGTTGGTCTCCTTTGCTCATCCGAAGATGCACGTCAACATCAATCGATATCAAAACCTCGCCGAGGCGGATCACGTCTACGAACTTGAGGAGAAAGAGGAGGTTACGACGATACATCTCGATCACGTTGTGACGGGTGTCGGTGGAACGCCAATACCGACGCTCCAGCAATATCAGGTGTCTCCGGAACCGATGACGTTCCTTTTCGGATTTCGACCGCTTGAGAGCAAGCGTACCGGTCCACCCGAGCATGCGAACAACGATGGAAAGAAGCAGCGTGGTCCGCCGGGACATGCGAATAACGACGGGGAGAAACGACGTGGACCACCAGACCACGCGAATGACGATGCAGAGTCACCGATGGAGTTGAGTAGACGACGGCTTCCCCGAAGTTGGGTGAATTTCCAACAGGGGTAGTTGTCGAACAGCTTCGTGGCGACTTACAACGGACTGGCACGGAATCGGCTCACGAGACCATCGGATCCGTCGGCGATCGTGAGAATCGATGAGCGAAAGAGTTCTTGCACAACGTCTCGGTGAGAGTCTACAAGCATGTTGGGAAGCACAACCACGACCGTGGGGAAGGCTGTCAGTGACCAATAGCGCCTTCAGTACCTTCTGTATCGTCGGTGGGAGCGATGGAACAAGACGTTCTGTCGGGAGTTGTACGAGTTCGTGTTTGTAGTCGTGGCTTTTCGAAGCACCCATCTCGGAAGTGAGCCGCGTGAAAGAGCAGGCGTTAGTTGCTCGTATCGGGAGACAACAACGACTCGATATCTACCGCACTGAACAGCGACCAATTTTCATCGAGATCATCCGCAAGACCGTCGACGAACCCACTTTTCGAGATGGGGGCGAATCGCTCGTCGCGCGTGTTTGGGCCCCACCGAACGTGTTCAGCATCCTCTCTGAGTGCATCTACGAGCGCGCATCCAACCGATTCAGCTGTCCACTTACACTCGGTGAAGAGTATTCGGTCGTCGTCCAGAGCGAGGCCGACGAGGTCGATTTCGTTTTCGTCGTACCACCATCGGCCGATTTCGGCATAGGGGTCAGCTCACCGCGACGAACTGCTTCCTAGACGGCTTCCTGAGAGATATCCTTGAGCGTTGTCGCGACGTGGTATCGCGATTGCTTCGAGAATACTCATATATCGGGCTGGATTTCGGAGTTCGGTGTGCAACAGAAACTCCGGTTCGTTATACAGAACGGCCGTCGGTGAGAGGACGTGCGTCTGGATGTTCTCACGAAGTAGTTTCGTGTAGTCAAGCAGCGTGAGATACATTGGTGCCCCACCAGTAATAGCGTACGATCGAGCTGCCTTTCAAAGGCGTACGGAATCGCTTCCCGAGCTTCCAGAAAGGAAAACGGCTGAAGATCGATCTGTCCCGTCCGGCGACCGTACAGCGGACTTTCGTGTCCGAGAACTTCGGACTCCATGGTACTCATACTGGACCCACACAACACGAGCATCGATTCGGTATCCTGCAGCCGCTCGTCGACGAACGACTGCACGTACGAGGAGAGGGAGGCGTTTTCGTTGACAAGATACGGAAACTCATTGATCACGACTACGAGCGTTTCCGTCGCGAGTTTCTCTCCGAGGTAGCCAAACGCCTCGTCCCACCGGTCGATTCGTGGCATGCGAACCCCGAAATGATCGGCAATCTGTTCAACGAACTTCTCACGCTGTCGCTGTTCTGCCTCCTGCGAAGCAAGGAACTAAACGTGAACTCGGTCAGCGCAAAATTGCTTGAGTAATTCGGCATTTCCAACCCGTCGCCGTCCATAGACCACGTGCAAACCGTGACCGGGTGAGCCGTGGGCTCGTTCAAGCGCTTCGAGCTCGGCGTTCCTATCGTAGAAGGTCATTCTCTGGATAATGATTATCGCGATAATTACTGAAGATAGTCGACTGCTGAAGAGGGGCCATCTTACTTTACAGTTTCTGTTTTTGCAGGGGTGGGAACAGCTATGCCCTTGGGGAAGATATCCAGATATTGTATGCCACACGAAGGTTTCACAATAGCAGAAGCAACTATCAGTCAGATTCATCGAGCTTTCGAATCAGGTGATCTGACTAGTGTCGATCTCGTCGAGAACTATATCCAGCGGATAGAAACGTATGATCGTAACGGTCCTCAAATCAACTCAATCAGAACGATCAACGACGCGGCAATTGACCGGGCCGAAGAGTGTGATCGGAAATTCGGAGAAACTGGTGAGTTCATCGGTCCACTGCATGGTATTCCTGTTCTCGTGAAGGATCATATCGAGACAACAGAGATGGTCACCACGTTCGGCTCGTCTGCATTCGAAGGATACACCGCTGAAAACGATGCAGAAGTCGTTCGTCGGTTGCGAAATGCGGGAGGGA
Organism: Halococcus sediminicola; assembly: GCF_000755245.1. Taxonomy (NCBI): domain Archaea; kingdom Methanobacteriati; phylum Methanobacteriota; class Halobacteria; order Halobacteriales; family Halococcaceae; genus Halococcus; species Halococcus sediminicola. The sequence continues at coordinate 12,685 of NZ_BBMP01000023.1, forward strand.
TCATTCTGGCGAAAACCAATATGCCGGATTGGGCCACGTCTTGGTTCGGCTTCTCATCAATAAGTGGTCGAACGAAAAACCCGTACGAACTAAGTCGTGATCCCGGGGGATCAAGCAGTGGGACTGGGGCGGCCATCGCTGCGAATCTCGGTACAGTCGGTATTGGAACAGATTGTGGAGGGTCGATTCGTCTTCCAGCTTCCTTCGACAACCTCGTCGGATTTCGTGTGACGCCGGGATTGATCAGCCGATCCGGCATCAGTCCATTAGTATCGCAACAGGATACTGCCGGGCCGATGACTCGAACAGTGCAGGACACGGCCAAATTGCTAGATGTACTCGTGGGCTACGACGAACACGACGAGCTAAGTGGAAAAACAGAATTCAAGACGATCAATGATTCGTACACAAACCATCTCTTAGTTGATGGGCTAAACGGGACCCGAATCGGGGTACTTCGAAGTAAATTCGGCGATGACGACGACTCCACTGCTGGGCCAGTCAATCGGGTAATCGAGACTGCGCTCACGACGATGCAGAATGCTGGAGCAAACCTCGTCGATCCGGTGGAAATTCCACAGTTGGATGAGTATCTCGACGATACTATGTTGTATACGATCCAATCCAAGAGTGACATTAACGACTTTCTCGATGACCGTGATACTCCGGTCGATTCAGTAACTGAACTGTATGAGAATGGCCAATATCATGATGTACTTGATCTGTTTATCGCCTTTGCTGAGGAGGGATCGGACGACATTTCCGACGACATAGAATATTGGCAGCGAGCTGCCGCCCAGCATGCATTTCAGATGGATATTTTGCATGTGTATGCTAAGCATGACCTTGATGCGATCGTCTTCCCGGATGTCCAGGTTGTGCCACCGAAGGAGAGTGAAATTCGTGAAGGGAAATATCAGACGATGACTTTCGCGACAAACACGATCATTGCCTCCCAGTCTCTGTGCAGTGCAATGTCCGTCCCAGCGGGGGTCACTGCTGATGGATTGCCAGTCGGGATGGAAATCCTCGGCAAACCGTTCGACGAACCGTCACTCCTCGAGATCGGCTACTCGTTCGAACAAGCCACGGATCATCGCCATCAGCCCAAAACAACGACTGACTAGCGACTATTTGGTGACCTCCTCATCATCAAGGCACTCGTCGTGAATCGCGCAGATCCACGCTGATGCCGACGGCAATGACAACCGAAATCTGAACGACGAGTACGTCGTCTTCGAGAACACTCCCCAGAATCGGTGGTGAAGTAAGACGAGGTGTTCAGGCCCACGGGTCGAGTTCTTCGCGTCCCATGAACTCGTCGCGTCTTGGATACGCGTCAACCATCGCAAGAAGGGCCGACGCAACGCGATATGCGGGCATCGTGTCGTCGTATAGAAGCACGATCCCAGCGTGAGTATCTACCTGTTGATCGCTGAAGTCTTTCACGTCGCTCGTCACAATGATGAGGTTGTGTTCTCGTGCGTACGGCAGGACATCATCCGCGTCGTCCGCACCCTGCCAAAGGACATCGCGAACGTGTTCGGCGTGAAGCCCCTCCTTTCGTAGGTAGGTTGCGGTCTTCGGGTCGAGGTTCTCGTCGCAGAGAAATCGCCACTCGCTCATCTCACGCCGTATCTGGATCGACGCCTTCCGGCCGGTCAATCGTCTTGCGGAACTCTCTCATGGCCACCTCCCGTTCGTCTTCCATCTCACGCATCTCACGTGGGTGATCATGGTAGTATGCGAGTGCATGATAGACATCAGCCAGATCAAGGTCGAATCGGTCGGCAACCGATTCTGGGTCTTCGTCGCGTGTTTCGATGAGAGCGTACACTTGCCGGACGCTGATGCGCCGTCCATGGATATGTGGCTCTTCCATGATGTCACGAGCAATCCGCCGTGTGTCACGCTCGGCCATGTATAGTGTATCTCTCTACAACCGCAAAAACGTACTGCCAACAGATACCCACCAGCACCGTCTCCCCAATTGCCGAGGATGGCGACTGAACCGCTAAGTTCGTGTGGTGAGGTCCAAAGTAACCGCAACCGGAGTTAGCGCGCACTCGTGCCGCCGACAGATCCCGCACGATCCACGTACGGTCGAGTAGATGCAAGCCGGGGCGTCGTATTCAGTGCCGTCCGTCCCGCAAATCGTGCATTGCATCGGCGTAATCGTCGGGTCGGCACTGCATTCGGTCCACCGTCGCCAGTCTGTTCCGCTCTCGTCGTGCCTTGGGTAACATTCCGTTGTTTCTGGAAAGCCAGCTGTTACACAAGGTGAGAAAAACGACTAGTCATTTGCGTTGCCCAACCACGATCTCCATACCCTCGTCACCGCTGATCCGGACGATTGCCGAGTGCTACTGACGCCCGACCACACTGTCGAGATTGAATCACCACCGACAAGACGAGAGCACGAACAAGCGTCTCTCGGCTGTCTACCCCGTTGGGGGAGTTAGCTGAAGTGCATGGGCGTAGACACCCAGCGTCCGTTGGAGGTGAGTTTTCAGGTCCGTTTCGTATTTAGGCGTACTCAGCACCCCTCTCCCCCTAAGTGGGAGTCAATTGTTATCGAATTTTAGACCAGTTTGCAACACGGCCAAAAAATCAATGTATATGAAGGAAGTTGGTATGGTATGCCATCGAAAGGCACTAAACAGCAGAAGCAGTTTTCGCGACGTACTGCTCTCAAAGCTGCAGGTGCAATTGTCGGAACTTCAGCATTGAGTACTACTGCAGCAGCGCAGGATTCTAGAAACAAGGAGGCAAATTCTGATCAAGGCGAGGATTATAGTCCTCGTATAACTGCACATCGTGGATACAGAGATCTCTTTCCGCAGAATACGTTAGCAGCTATGGAAGGCTCGTCGCAAATCGGGGCTGACCGAATTGAGATCGATATTATGCCATGTCGTGAAGGAGAAATTGTCGTATTTCATGATAATTCACTGGATAGCCTTACAGATAAAGAAGGAATAGTAGGCGACACTTCTTGCGAAACGGTACTAGATGCTGAAGTTCTAGAGACAGGTGAGACAGTACCAACACTAACTGAAGTTCTTGACACAGTCGAGCCAAGTATTACGATGAATATTGAATTCAAGAGTTCATTCAATTACTCTTGGGAGTATGTTGCCAAACGTACATTGGACATTGCTTCAGGATATTCTGGTGATTTTTATGTTTCTTCGTTCAGCAGAGATGCACTCGAAGCAGTTCGAAAGATTGATCCGGATGTTGATGTAGCAAAATTGTTTGGAAATAACAAGAAAAGGAATTTGGAATTTGCCAGAAAAATCGATGCTGAAGCACTCAATCCTTCATTAGGGGTACTTGATCGAGATTTGGTTGAAACCGCTCACGAGGAAGGACGCGAAGTGAATGTCTATACGGTCGATGATTGGAGAGAGGCCCGTCAACCTATTGAACTGGATGTTGACAGTCTTATTGCGGATACGCCAACTGTTCTTGAATATTTTAGTTTGATGGCTGACAATGATGGCGAACACGACGATGATGAGCGCGACGACGATGACGAGCACGATGACGAACACGAGGATTGAGAACAAAACTCACCTCTGCACGTTCATAGACTCCCTTTTGGGTAAAAGAAGAGATGGTCGATCCCTTCCATTAGCCCATCCAGATTGCGATCTAGCTGATCGCATACTCACAAAGCATCTTTCCGCAGGGAGATAACCCCGTCCTGAAGCCCGAGGGGCTGAAGGGTGGGGCGGAATCGGGTAAACTTCTTAGCTCCGCGGCCCGTCTGGACGGTAGGGCTTATCAGAACTTTTCGATGGTTGATTTCGCTTAGTCTGGCAGTATTCTTTGATCGTCGCCTGCTCGTCGATCCTGAACGTCAAAAGGTTACGCTAGGCCCTATAGTCCACGACGGGCCGAAGACAGCCCCGCAAGGGGTGCCGGACGCTTCGACCACTGTTCGGTTTCTCGTCATGGACGGGCTGCAGTCACCCAACCTCGGAGTGGGGAACGACGACGACTGAACATCTTCCCGGATTGCGGTGCGGACGGAAAGGATGAAGGTCCGAGAACACCCGCAACTAAATTGCCGCTGGTGGTGTGGTCCGCCATCAAACGAGGTCGGATTAGGCGCGCAACGACGCCCCCACCGACCGCCACGCAAGCCCCGCCGTTTACCGCGGGGTCGGTGACAGTGACGTGGATTCCAAAACAAAAAGAGCTAATAGACGATATCTGAGAACCGTTTTTGTTGGTGTGACAAATTCAGAAGGCATCTAGCGAGGTTTGATTTTTCTTGAGCGACCGTGCTTCAATATCGAGTTCAGCTTCGAGATGAGTAGCGAATGCGTCGGCGAACCCGTGCTGAGTGTATACCTGGTTCGGATTGAGTGCTTCAACAGTTGCAACAAGCTCAGCGAAATCGCTGTGGTCGGAAAGCACGAACGTCTCGTCATAGTCGCCGCGATACTTGAACGAGTCCTCGGTGGCCCACCCCGAGAAGCCGGCCTTGACCGCGCCCGTGTTTTCGACGATGTGGTCAACGAACGAGAGCTTGTTCGTCTGCGCAGGAAGTACCAGCGCGTCCCCAGCTCCTATTGTCACATCTCGCCTGTAGCGATCAGCGCCGAAGTCAATACCATGAGCTTTGCCAATAACGTCGTTTATTCGCTCGGTAGCCTCTGTCACGAATAGTCGCTCGCGCTCGGAACGATTGACGAGCAATTCGAGTTCCTGGGCGCGCCCGAGCGTGTAGCCGAAGAGGATGACCGGCGTCTCGTGAGTGTCATTCAGCCAGTTGACGATACGAGTCTCTAGTACATCCTGCTCTTCGAAAACGTACTCTGGCGTTCCATAGGTGGTTTCGGTGATGAGCACGTCGATGTTGTGGTCAGTGGCGACTGCTTTTGCGTCGAATCCGTCGAGAGTGAATCGATCCCGCGTCGAGAAGTCACCCGTGTAGAGGTAGGTGGTTCCGTCGTCATCATCAATGATCGTAGCGCGTGACCCCGGAACGTGTCCCGCTGACACCTGTTTGACTGCTCGATGCGACTTGCGTGAAAGCGACCCTTCGTCTTCTCGGCGCGCAGCAGCGAGTCGAGCGGTGAGGCCCGAACAGATCACGCCAGCAGGTGCACGTGTATACAGATGATCGCCGTGGGCGTGACTCAGTGCGATGATATCTCCACTAGGTTTGGTTGCGTCCGCGACAAATGTCTCGCCGGTCGTGAGGTCGATCTGCACGCCGTCGCGGAGGCTGACCGTCCCGGCACCCGTCATCGATGACTACCGCCATGTTGTGTTCTTTTCGACAACCTAGTTATTGCAGGGTAGCTCATCGCTACTGCTCCTCGTAGAGGCGTTCGACGCGCTCTAACCGGTCGGCATTCTCGGGTCCGAGGTCATCGCGGAATCCACCAAACCGTGGGAATCGGAGCGCGTACCCGGAATCGTAGGTGGTCGATTCTTGGATCTCTTCGTACTCGACTTGGATGACGACCTCCGGGCGAAGGTTCGCCGTTCGGTCATCAATCGACTGGATCAGAGGTTCGAGCTTGGCTGTGATCTCGCGGAGTTCGGCATCGGTCATCCCGGAGAACATCCGCCCGACCTCGCGGAGTTCCTCCTGTTCAGCGTCCCAGCAGGCGAGACGCAGGCGACCCAGCCAGTCACTTTTGCGGCCCTCACTCCACTTCGCCTGCACGACAACGAGGTCGAGCGGCTCCATCATTGGCTTGACTTTCAACATATATCCGACACGTGACCCGGGCTGGTAGGAGGCGTTCGCATTCTTCACGATTAGGCCTTCCTGACCGGCCTCCAGCGCGTCAGCGTAGAACGACTCCGCCCCCTCGGCCGATGCTGACTGGAGGTTCGCTGCCCGCTGGACGGTTTCTCCACCGTGCTCGATGATCCCTTCAAGATGCTTGACGCGCTCGGCCAGTGGTGCATCGACGAGCGATTGGCCATCGTGGTAGAGGAGGTCAAAGACGTGGACGGTTGCAGGATACTCTGTGGCCATCTTCTCGATATCGTTTTTCCGCTTGATACGTTTGGAAAATTCCTGAAAGGGAATCGGCTTACCCGTCTCGGAATCGTATGATACTACCTCGGCCTCGATAATGGCGCTCTCGACAGTGATTTCGTCGCGGACGGCAGCGACAATGTCCGGGAACTGTGTCGTGACGTCTTCGAGTTGTCGGGTGAACACGCGAATCTCGTCGCTGCTCACATGGATTTTCGTCCGCATTCCGTCGTACTTGTACTCGACGAGGGGCTGTTCGGTTGCGTCGAGTGCGTCAGCAACGTCTTCGGCTTTCTGGGCGAGCATGGCCTTCACGGGCCGGAACAGCTCGACTTCAAGGGCATCGAGTCCATCGCGTCCCTGCTCGCGGGCGGTCTCGCCTACGGTCCGAAAGTCGTTCGTGACTTCGTAGGCCCGTTCGACCGCTTGGATCGCTTCGTCGGAACCATCGAAAAACGCCATAGCGAGGGCGTCGCGAATGGTTCCTTCACCAACTCCCAGCCGCATTGCACCGACGATAGTCCGTACGATATAGCGTGCTTCGTCCGGTTCGGCGTCCGCGAGCAGGTCCGCAATATCGTTGATGCGTCGCTCCTGACTGCCTGGCCCCTCGTATTCGGAGAGACCGCGGAGAGTGTCGTAGACAGTGCGGACGTCGAGCGTCTCCGAGACGAGAGTAGTCTGAGCACGATTCTCGACGGCGTTTGCGGCGGCGTTCCCGAGGTCACCAGTTTCACGCCACCATGACTGGATCTGCTCGTCATCGATGCCGGTCGCATCGACAATAGCTTGCGCCGTGAGCGACGATGAGACACCAAGGTCGTCGCTCTCCCATGCGGCGAATAGGCGACCGCGAGCGAGTTGGGTAAGCTCCGGTAGCAACTCTCCGGCGTCGCCGAAAGCATTAGCTAGGATATCGGTTTTTTCGAGTGTCGAAGATGTTGCGTCGAGACGGTCGTAAATCTCGACAAGACGGCGATATTCCATTGCTAAAACTAAGGGTAGGAACCCGCAAAAGGGTGCGGATTGCAGTTTCCGGCCACAAAGAGAGCGGCCACTCAGGGCAACGAATTGGGATCCGACTATCTTCAAACAGGGAGAGAATCCAGCCATTCCACAGCGGGCGTGAATCGCGTAAACTTTCCCGTGGATTCTCACAACCGCCAGCAACGAGACGGTAGCCATTCTGGATATTCAACATTCACTCCCCTCTGGAGGCACTGCTAGATTGAGGTTGAACTGAGCGGAGTTCCTCGTCGACGGCATGGGCTACCTGACGGCGCTGGCGAAGACCGACCTCCTCGACGACCTCAACTACACTGACCGGAACGTCGTTGGGAAGCTGTCCAGACCTATACCATGCGTGTCGGCCGATTTCACGAGACTTGGAATGACAGTCAGCCAAGCGCCCAACGGTGGCTGACTGCCTACACCGCCTACTACAACCACCTCAGAAGTCACCAAGCGCTGGAGAATCAAACGCCGATCGAAGCACTCGAACTGGAGAGCTCAATCTAGCAGTGCCGTAGTCGGTGAAAAATCAGTATCACGACAACGGGGCGGTCAATGCTGCTTCCTGACCGCGCAAATTTCGTCACAGACAGACACCACGTACACCACCGAATCCACTACCTTGTTGTAGACCTAAACAGCTGCTATGCCCGTCTCGTCGCTCGCTGACCCAGCGTCCGAAGATGCGCTCGAACTGCTCAGCACGGGCTTTGAGCGCGGCGGAATGCTCACACTCGTCGGAGAGTGTGAAGTCGACTACGACGGACGCGCATCGAGTCATCTCCCGCCTGGTGAGCGCTTGGTAATTCTCAAGCCCGATGGCACGCTGTTGGTTCACCAAGACAGCCAGCGCAAACCGGTCAACTGGCAGCCACCCGGTTCGACGCACAACGCTCGTCTCGACGGCGACAGCCTCATCGTCGAGAGTGTCCGCACCTCACCTCACGAAGAGCTTGAGATTACCTTCGAGGCGGTTGCACAGGCTTCACTACTGGAGTTGGATGACACCTCGGGTCTCGCACTCGAAGGCAGTGAAGAGGACCTTCGCCAACGAATTCTTGCCAATCCTGACGTCCTCGAAACTGGATTCACGGCAATGGCGACCGAACGCGAGACTGTCGCTGGGGCAATCGATATCTACGGTCAGGACGCCGATGGCACTCCCACTGCGGTCGAGCTCAAACGCCGCCGAGTAGGTCCGGATGCGGTCGGACAATTGCACCGGTACGTCGAAGCTCTCGAACGCGAGTTGTACGGTAAATCCGTCAGGGGAATCTTGGTTGCTCCGTCGGTAACCGATCGCGCCGAGCGATTGCTTGCGAGCGAAGATTTGGAATTCGTCTCGCTATCCCCCGAACAGACGGACACGTCTCGACCGACGGATCTCTCCGAATACGCCGAGAAATAGCCCACGGAGGCGTTCCAGTGTATGCATCATCAAACCCTCTTTCGTCTCCGTCATCGGGAGAACTCATGGCTGAAACATACTCGATCGAACACTGGCTGAGTATTATATCCAGGGTACCGTGGGCTACACAGTGGCTCGGAACGCGAGACAGAATCCATGATGGTGTTCGCGTTCGAGCTACCTGCAATGATCTTTAACACGGAGGATGGCGACAGCATCCGTATTGAAACGGTAGCAGCAAGCGATTGCGATGAGCCTCGAGAACATCTCGTTTTCGAGGTTGGTATGGCTATTTCAGTCACACCGAGAAGAACAGGAGCAGTTGGGTCTATTTACTCCTACCAAGATGTGGGTTCAAAGCTCCTTGACTCAGAGGACCAGTTCATCATACTGGCAGAGAGCGGAACAGAGGACGAGACGGTGCAATGTACCGGGTGTATAATGCACAACAGCACGGAGTTCGAAGCATCGACTATTCATTGAAACGGTTGTTTGCTGCTGGTTCTAGATGAGTAGGCGAGTTCCCGCTACTACTGGGATATCGCTCCGAGAGATATCAACGCAAGCGAGCAACGTACGATCTGAGTGGCGGACAACACCTCCCCGCTATCGATTATATTCGGCTCTATTGAATCCGCCGACAGCGTCGGGATGAGTCGTCAGAACGATTGAGACGAAGCGGAAGAGGAGTCTTTGTGCAGAAGATTCTCTTCCGCTTCGTCAAACAGGCTGTCTCGATTGCACGAAAACTTACTGATGCAGCGCTGATGCAGATCAGCCATCCTGCCGGCAACAGAGTTGCCGGCTGGAAGCACGCTGTCTTGCACTTTCTCCGTGAGCATATGGACGCGACACTCACCGAAGTCCTCGACTGGGCCGAAGAAATGGAACGCATACGAGCCGCGCTCGTCCTCGAGCGCGGTGAGTTCCTTGGTCCGTCCGCGCTGTGTAGGTCCCTTGATCGAGCTCCGATGGCCGTCTGGCGAGAGCTGCTCCGACTCTCGTCGGAGCTGCTCGACCAGTCCGGTCACGCCGCCATCGATGCCACCTACTTCGACCGCAGAGAAGCATCGAGCCACTATCTCAAGCGCTGTGATCGAGACGTACAGACCGTGCAAGCGACATTTCTCGTCGATACCGCGCAGGGCGCGGTTATCGACGTTCATTGTAGTGCGAAGTGGCCCAACGGGACGAACGTTGGCCCGCAGGTCGCCCTGCGAAACGCAGGCGACCTGCTCAGCCTCGCCGCCGACAAGGGCTACGACGCCATGAGTTTCCGCGAGGAGTTACGTGCTGAAGGCGTGCGTCCGCTGATCAAACACCGTGTCTTCGCACCGTACGATCACGCGCACAACGCGCGAATCCAGGACGAACTCTACAACCAGCGCTCGATCTGTGAGACCGTAAACTCGGTAATCAAGCGCTCGTACGGCTCCGCCGTCCGAGCGCGGTCATGGTATCGACAGTTCCGCGAGATCACGCTCACCGCTGCGGTCTACAACCTCGAATTGCCCCTCAAACCGTGAATCCCGCTGCCCTCTGCGGATTCAATAGAGCCGTACGTGACATTCCTTGAAATCCCGTTCGTCAAACTTCGACGAGCGTTCACAAACGGCCGGTTTATGCTGGCTGCGCTTGGAATGAACTTCCTCGTAGTCCCGGTTGTCGTCTTCATTCTCACTCGATTTCTCCCCCAGAATCCGGTCATTCTCGTCGGGGCATTCATGGTATTACTCACGCCGTGCATCGACTACGTGATTTCGTTCACGGAGCTTGCGAACGGTGATTCAGAACAGATCACTGCTGCGACGCCAGTGCTGCTACTCATTCAGTTGCTGCTCCTTCCGGGGTATCTATGGGTGTTCATGGGAGAACGGGTAGCAGAGTTCATCCAGGCAGGACCCTTCATTAAAGCGTTTGTCCTCATCATCGCGCTTCCGCTGACGTTCGCATGGCTCACTGAAATTGGTGCAGAGCGTTCTGAGACCGGAAAGCGGTGGGAAGATGCAATGGGGTGGTTGCCAGCCCCAATGATGAGTGCGACGCTGTTCGTGGTTATTGCGTCCCAACTCCTGCGTGTTGAAAGTTCGATTGGGCAGATCGCGGTGGTTGTTCCTGTCTACATAGCGTTTCTCGTTGTGATGCCACTGCTCGGACGGTTGGCAGCCAGCCTCTTCCAGATGGATGTAGGCGAAAGCCGTGCTCTGGTATTCACATCCGTTACTCGAAACTCGCTGGTTATTTTGCCGTTGGCACTTGCATTGCCATCTGGATACGAGCTCGCTCCAGCGGTCGTCGTAACGCAGACACTCGTGGAATTAGTTGGAATGGTTCTCCTTACCCGAGTTGTTCCGTCATGGCTCATACCAGCATCTGAACCAACAACGAGCACGCAAACAACACCGTAACGTACGGGTTGCGCGTCAAGAATAGCGCCATTATAATTTTGCATATCGGACCATCCTATTGGTTCGGTAAATTTCTCTTTGCCGACAATTTGACAATGGTTGAGAATACTAGTTTAAGCTATTGCCCGTCATATGGTTGCTGAGTGATAAGCAATCATGAGTTCTGAAACCAATGCTGCAGTCGAAGAGACACCACTATCAACTAGCTGGCGGCCGCTTGCTCTCGTTGGCGCCTTGACCGCGATTTTCGGGGTATTAGCTGTTGTGTTTCCGTTCATCACCGGAGTGTCGATTTCAGTCTTGCTTGGAATGTTGCTCCTTGCCAGTGGGTTCGTGCACGTTGCTCATTCTTTCTCGGCAGGGAACTGGAAGGGAGCGATTTGGCAAGTTATCTTGGCTACGCTGTACGCTATCGCAGGTATTGCCTTAGTAGTAAATCCCCTGTTTACGTTAGCGACGTTGACGGTGATTCTAGCAGCGTTCTTTATTTTCAACGGAATCCTTGAGGTTGCCATGGGAGTGGGACTTCGAGGCGAGCAGGGACGGGGATGGATGGTGGCTAGCGGTGTTCTCGGCATCGTTGTCGGTGCCCTAATTTGGATCGGATGGCCGAGTACCGCTATCTGGGCCATTGGTATTTTGTTTGGTGTAAACCTCCTCAGCACAGGGCTGTCGTTGATTATGCTTGCGATGAGTGGCCGTAGGTCCAATGAGGAAAGCGCCTCCTTGGGAACGAAGCCACGAGGTGCCTGAACCACCACCGGTTAGATATTTTCGGTTGGAACTCTAACGACAGTCACAGCAAGAAGATACAAAGTGATGGCTCCCACGAGTAAACTCGTGGGCTTCCTGCTTCGGCGACAGGACTTATACCCGAAGGCACAGCGGTCCCAGTCTCCACAGACGTTAGGGTTCGGCTCCACCCGTTCCTACCGTATCGAAAGAAACGGGCGAGAGAAACAAGTAGCTTACGCGATTCATCCCACCTGTAAACAGTGGGCTTTCTCCCTGTCTTTGGTGTAAACCACCCATCTCTAATTCAACTCAGGAACCTTCTATATCAAGATCTAGTACGAAGCGTATCGCGTCTCTGGATATGTACCCTCACTATATAACACAAAGATCGCATTGAAACCTCTAGATGCTACCGCCGACTATATATCAATCTCATCGGCAATTCAGCGATACTTATAAGATATCTTATATCCACTAGCACTGCATGGCTACAAGTGGAGAAGGCCCGGGAGTAACGCGGGTCCGCGTCGCTCGACCGGATGTGAAATGGGGCATCGTGGGTTTGGTGGTGTTTGGAATCATCGCTTTCGTTGGATACACCTTTCTTCCGTGGGTAGTCTTAGGGCTCTTCATCTACTATGTTGCTCGTCCCATCAACCGACGCATCGGCCACCAAATCGGGAAAGGAAACCTTTCAGCGGCACTCACACTGCTTCTGATTATCGTACCCATTTTGCTATTACTAGGGGTGTTTCTTTCAGTAGCGCTCGGACAATTCGCCGCCTTTGTGACATCTGAAACTTCAGAACAACTCCTCGAACAATCACCGATTGGCATAGGGGCGATACCGGACGACCCCAATCAGTTAATAGATACAGCGACTGCGACGCTATCAGACCCGTCGGTACAATCGACACTCACCGAAGCGCAAGCCTTCGTGGGTGCCACCGCTTCTGGTCTCTTCATGATGTTCCTTTCGCTGTTGTTGGGGTTCTTTCTCCTTGTGGAAGACCAGCGTCTCAGTCAGTGGGGCAAAAAACAGATTCTCGGGAGCGACGCAGTGTCTATCGATTATCTCGAGGCAGTCGATAGAGGATTGAACTCGGTGTTCTTCGGGTACACGTTGACTATCTTTGTCATCATGATTCTTACAGCGGTCATTTACAACGTGTTCAATTTCTTCGCCCCGGGAAATCTCCTCATTCCAGCAACGATCCTGTTAGCGGTCGTTACCGGTCTTTTCACTCTCGTCCCTCTAGTTGGTCGGTCCATCATCTATCTTGGTATCGCTGCAGTTCTCGCGTTGGGCGCTATCCAGCTCAACCCAACGCTCGTCTGGTACCCACTCCTGTTTTTCGTGTTCATGGCGCTGGCGTTCGATAACGTCGTCCGAACGTACATCCGGCCGTACCTCTCGGGAAAGATGTTCCATCTCTCGCTCGTCATGTTCGCCTATCTCCTCGGGCCGGCTCTGTTCGGGTGGTATGGTATCTTCCTTGGCCCACTCTTGATGGTCATCGTCGTCCAGTTCCTCCAGGTGGTCGTCCCACAACTCCGTGACGAAGAACCATCTCTCCCTCTCGATGTCGGTCAGACGACGTTCCAGGATACGGATGAGGATCTTGACGATCCGTTGAAGGGAGGGGAGGCGACCTAATGAGACCCACCATCGACCAAGGGAGCGGAAAGCACACAGACGACGTGACGACTAACAGAAATTCAAAATGAAGAACAGGTTTCACATAAGCTATGAAGATAATAGTGAAAAAGCGGAGTACAGGACGGTTGAGCGATGAGTTTTCTCACCCTCCTCCCGTTAGCAATTGTGATGATTGCGGGCCCGCAACTTCTCAGTGCCATCTTCCTCGCTACGAGTGAGGACTGGCGGCGAAACTCTGCCTTGTTCGTATTCGGAGCAACTCTCTCGATCACGCTTATCGTCACAGTCGCATATCTCCTCGGCAACAGTGTTTCTGGTGGAGGGGAGAGTTCTCACACGGGTTTGCAGATAATTGTACTCCTTCTCTTGCTCTCTGCTATGGTCTCGGTATACCTCGGTAGAGAGGAGGCAGAACCGCCAAAGTGGATGGGGAAACTACAATCCGCGAATCCCCGGTTCTCGTTCAAGCTTGGCTTCTTGTTATTAGGTGTGTTTCCGACCGATATTCTCACCTCTGCGGCCGTCGGTTCGTATCTCTCGAGCAACGACCTGCCGTGGAGGGATTCCATCGGTTTTATCTTACTTACTGTCCTCCTTCTGGCACTCCCGTCGATTGCTGTGCTTGCGCTCGGCAAGCGGGCAGAAGCGTTTCTTCCAAAGGTTCGTGACTGGATGAACGCCAACTCGTGGATCGTCAATGAGGCCGTTATTCTGCTCTTCATCCTCCTAACTCTCAACAATCTCCTCGGATAATCGGCTTCAGAGCAGTAAGAGCGAGAATAGTCATGTCACGCTACTGGTTATCAGCTGAAATTCGGTCGCTTTCCCGTCCTTGTTTCGCCTTGTTGTGAGACGTTCATCCATCACTCCACTGCGTATAGAGACTTTGACATCCTCCCCGCCGTAAACGGCGAGGCTTTGCACCTATCTTTCACGTAAGATAGTGCCGTTACAGAAATTTTAATCTTGACCGAAAGCAATGTTGTGTGTCGTGCTGCGAGCAGTCAGCGCCGAGGAGATTGAGGATCGCCACGGTCTCGCGGAGCGAAAGCCTCCGCAGAATGGAGACGGACAGTGAACGCCCTTGACAGGCGTTGCCATCCGCTCTCGCTCCCAACAGTCACTATCTACCGCCTCTAACGTCTCACCGAGCAGGTCGCTGAGTGGCATGAACAACCAGTTCTTCGACCTGATCACTCTTACACGCTATTGTTTTGGCAGGCGCTAATGCCCACGACTTTAGTCGTGGGATACAGCGCCGTAAGCAACGGTCACAAGCCGCCGAAATCGCAAGGCTTAGGCTCTCTGAGTGCCTATCCTGCGGTATCGAACGCGGCACGTCCGCGCCCATGCCGGGACAATCGGACAATCTTCGACAACCCATAACGCTCAGCGAACGACCTTCGCCGGAGGTTGTGGGGGCGGTGCGACAGAAGTACCTCCGAGTCGAGTCGGGGAGAATGACGACCGCACGGACGCCCCACCGAAAGGCAGGGCGTCCGCGTATGGTGTCCCGAACGATAGGAGTACCGGGGGCTTGGCACTCCCAGTGGACGAAAAGCGTCCGTCCACGAACCTGAAACTCCCAACGAACCCACGTGCGGTGCAGGGCGGTGGGAATCCCACGGCTGAAGCCGTGGGAGGATGTCAATTGGATAGCACCGACTGAAGACTTGTGAATGGTACTTTAGATTTGCTCGCACATCCAGCAAATCGTGAAAGTTAACACCATGAAAAGTGTCTTTAAAACATGGTATCGGCGGAAACGGTCTTTTTAGCCGCGACAACATTCCAGATTGTTTTCACTCTCCCCACACTCTTCGACAGAGGGTCTACTGTCCCTCGTGAAACAAGCATCCCCACTGCAATCGTTTGGCTCGTCTATGGGGTGACGTATTTCACGATCTCCTATCCACTTGCGGGAATCGCAAGCATTGTGGGTGGGACTCTATGGGGACTTGTGGCCCTCTTTCGAGCTCGGTCATCAGAGCAGGAGATTGACTACAACCCGAGCAATATTATTCCCGGTGACTGATCTATTTCTCGCCGCTCCGGTTCGTTACTGCTGGATCCCATCGCCTGTGAGTCCTTCCCTTCACAAAAGCCTGAATAGAGATTCGCTGTCCGATCATGGCTTCAAATTCGCTCAGAGCGCAAAGTATCATAATACGGGATCGTTATTGAGGAAACCGTCTTCCACAATATGGTGACGGCAGAGGTTGTATTCTTGAGCGGCGCATTCATAAAGATATCAGTAATTCTTCTTATGCTCCTCGATAAGAATTCCACTATTCCACGCGAGACAAGTATCCCGACTACAATTATTTGGTATGTCTACGGGGTAACATACTTCTCTATCTCCTATCCACTTGCGGGAATCGCAAGTATCCTTGGTGGGACTCTGTGGGGACTTGTAGCACTCTATCGAGCACGGTCGTCAGAACAGGACCCTGACTATAGCTTGGACGATATTATTTCCAGAGACTGATTCACTTCTCATCGCTCCGATTCATTGCTATAGGGATTAGCACTGATCCTCGGTTTTCACATTACATATCCCCGATTTGTTGGAAACCGATGTACGAGATACAGAGGTTATATCTGGCTTCTATCTGCAAGCCATCGCTGCCTCTCTACTTGGATGAATTCTTTTCAGAGAGGATATCACACTTACTGTGGTTGTGGGGTTGGCTGTCATCGTCTGTGGGTTCACTCTCACTGAGCGCCATCTTGTCCGGAAAATCTTGAGGACGAAGTGACTTTGCGGAGCGATACGAGACACTTATCGATGGAATTCGCAGAGATGGATTCGACCGTTTTGTTCGGCTTGACTACAATGGTGACGTGGGGGATCTGGATCATTCTGGGCAACGCTGCGGCGGAGTCTATCGACCCTAGAACTGCAGCCGCCATCTCGTATTTGACGGCGGGACTCCTTGCACTCGGATTTGTCGTCGTTTCTGACGCATCAGTCGCCGTCACTATGCGAGGAGGGCTACTTGCTGGCGTGGCTGGCTTGTTTACCGGAATCGGCCTTATTTCGATGTACATGGGGTTCGCTCAAGGGTCAACGACAGTCGTCTCGACTCTCGGTGCCATGTACTTCGTCGTTGCAGCCATCATCAGTATGGGCGTGCTCGGAGATGAGATTACGATAACCAGATTCGTCGGCATCGCATTCGCAGTTGTTGGCGTTGTCTTGGTTGCTCGATAGACCACATCTACCGATTGGAGTGATTGGACGAGGATGCGAGTGACAGGTGACAGCGGGTTCTCGCTCGAAATTTCGACCAGTGCTGTAAATAGACGAATGTACTATACTTGAGGTCGAAGGTCGGGTTGAAGCGAATTCACTCGCTCGAGCAGAATCTCTTTGGCGAATCGATATGCAAGATACGCGCGCTCTATTCAGCAGAGGTTGTACGAACTGCCGAGTTTCTGGCAGGAGCGGCGTGCTGGATAGAGAGGATATAGACAGCAAACAGGACTAATTAATTTGATAGGGCTTTAGGAAGGCGTTCAGTATAGAGTTGCCTGTTCTATAGCCTCTAAATATGAAGACATCTGTTTACAAGTGTATATGATGAGAGAGTATTCTCCCACAACCTGGAGGTATTCAGACAAAATTAAGTAGGATTACTGTAAACACCCTTGTCAACAATGGAATATAGCCCGAGAAAAATTTTTAAACTGCTTATTTATATCGGGGCTGTTGGTGGTCTGAGTGCTTGGGCGCTGTTTGTAGTCCCTTCTGGATTGAGAGGAACTATCTTTTCAGGGCCTCTTGCATTAGCGGCTATAGGGTATAGTATACTACTCTTCCAAAAAACTGTAGTGAAGATAGATCAGGCCATCCGCTTCGTACGATTGCATCATGACACTACGGTTTACGGGTATCTCAGAGATATAGTTGCAAGATGATATAAATACCACAACGGATTTTTAGTTGATATACTTCGTCGATTATAGAGGTTCTCAGAGTAACCCATAGTTTTGCGCGAATCCTTCTCAGTAATTGGGAGATATAGCGTGAGAGATACAAAGACTGTATTCAGCAAAAGAATCATTTGATAGGACCTGAGAGAAAGCGACACAGTCGTTTAGTGGGTGAATAGACCAGCACGCAGTCTAACAGAAAGACCGCTTCTCCTCAAGACCACTACGCTGCGCCATACTTTTCCGGTGTATCTTCCTAGCGGAGACGTATGTCCAGTGCCGGGGCAGAGCAATCGTCCACCGAGATCTCCGACGAGATGCTGGCCGAGATGGTCTGTCATCTACGGTCCTCTTGGACTCCAGTAAACATCGAACATATCGTGGAGGGCGTCAATTCCACGGTCGCCATCGATATCGATACGCCGACAGGAGAACAGAGAATCGTCCTCAAGGCTAGCACTAGCACTCACCCACTAGCTGAGGATCGATCTAGAGCCGAGCCGCGGGTCCTCTCGCTCCTCCAGCGAAAGACTGCTGTTCCGGTTCCAGCTGTGTTCGACACCTGCGACGACCACGAAACTTACCCGACCCCGTACTTCCTGATGGAGTACGTTGACGGGGAGACGATCAACCACGCTGACGCACCGAATCTCCCGGTCGACGTCCGCGAGACGATCTTCCGTGAGGCTGGGCAGAATCTGGCGGAACTCCACACGCTTGGTCCCTTGGACGAAGTGGGTGACCTAGTGGGGAAGGACAACGAGGTATCGGTACTCGACACCCCAGATTCGCCGAGTTACGATGTCTTCCACGAGTGGCTACTCGACTCGTACGAGGAGACCCTCAATCAACTTCTGGGGGAGGGTGGGTATTTTCCCGAACTCACGAAGGACCCGAACCGATTCGACGACCTCGTCCCTGAGATCCGAAACTACCTCAGAGAGACGGTTCCAAACCTCCTCCCACCAGAGCCAGCGACCTACTGCCACAAGGACTACCGATACGGAAATTTGGTGGTCGTCCCGGAAACCGGAGCGACACGTGCAGTCCTCGACTGGGCGAACCTCATGTCTGCTCCGCCGGGGTTCAATCTTGCAATCGCGGAATCGAAGCTACTGAAACCGGATTTGAACACGGATGCCGACGCATCGGCAGGCCGCGCTGGCGAGTTGCGCCGGGCGCTCTGGGAGGGGTATGAATCGGTGCGCGATGGGTGGGCTTTCGATACGGCGACGCGCGATCGGATTCGTGTGTATCGACTCGCGTTTCGTCTGGACCAGATGGCCTGTCTTCCGCTATTCTCCCGTATCGACCCCACGCTGGATGACCGCGATGCTCGGGCCGCCGAACATCGGGCATTCGCCGAACAGTATCTCTGAGCGGAACACCAAACTCAGTACCTCACAAAGCTCGTTAGGTGAACGGCTGCTTGGTGGATTGATGGAGGCCAACCAAGCAGCCAGTGAACTCACAGAGGACCAAGTCCTTAACTTTCTCGTCAATACCCTCGACGAGGAGATCGATATCGGACTCGGCGAGAACGCCAATATTGACTCCGAGGACATCTGGGACGTCCTCGTCGGCGCGACTGCCGACGAGGACTCAGTTACTCACCTTTGCGAGATTTCAGAGGAATCACCCCACGGCAACACGATTCTTCACCACCTCCGAGCTCGAACGAATCGGCAAGACTCTCATCCAGCAAGACATCCTCGAAATTCTTCCAAATCGGCCGGTGGTGGTCGTCGCCGACCTCCACCTCCGTCCGTACTACGGCGAGGAGTACGACTCAAAGAACGAGCTCTACCAGTCCCTCGCCAAAGCTGGAACGACCACGTTCCACGGGTACGCCAAAGCCGATGGCGAGCGTGAAAAATCGTCTTGCCAAGCAGAATGTCGCGGCGCTTTCGGACGCCCGCGAGTATCTCGACGAGCTAATCGAGTGGAAGCAGCGGCCGGTCGAGAACGACGATCTGCCGCAGGCGGCGGAGCCGGTTGGCGACGAGAACGATGGGAGAGAGGGAACGGTGGTCATGGAGAAAGTGACCTGTGGTGACGAAACGTGCAAATGCATGTCCGAGGGGGAGAAACACGGCCCGTACAAGTATCGCTACTATCGCATGAGCGACGGCACGCTCACCTCCAAGTACATCGACAACGAGTGATACTGTTCATATTTTCTCTCGCTTCTCGTCCGACCTTGTGCAACAATCGTGGGTCGGAATATGCGAATTTGTTACATAAGGTAGCCGAAAGCCTCTGGAAGTGGTGGTTCTATCGGGACACTCCATAGCTACACGCGAACCTTCTTGCTAGTTGAGAAATACAGCATCGAGATAGAGAGGCTATATCTTGCACATGGCCTCTATCGCGATCTCTCGCCTCAAAGTTCTCTAGCTGCTCCTGTAAGCAGTGGAGTGGCTGTGGACAGGGGAAAGTGGACTGAGCGGTGTAATTCCAAAAATGTGGTGCTAGGAAGAATTATATCAGTGCCCACACCCTGTAAGCAAGGATTGGAGGGGCTAAAAAGGACTCTGCGACCGGGTGGAAATGAACAGTATCGATAAACGCGCCTACTGATAGTCGGGTAGTTCTCTCTAATCATTGTAGTAATCAAACATCATGTTGAGTCCGCTGTTGATCTCTAGTATGAGAAGCCTCCACAGATTGGGGCGGTCGGTTGCTGTCTCCGAGAGCAGTTGGTGAATAGGTGCAAGATCGGCTTGGTGGGCTAGTGTTGCGGTCCGCTCGGGCAATTCATAGTGGATCCTTTTGAAGATCAACCTCCGTTTCTTGATGGTTTCAACGACCCCGCGCTCAGCCAGTCCCGACGTGACTAACTGTGAGGGGAGCCCAACCGGGCTATTGACCCGTCCACCGGTTTTCCGAAGCAAGTGGTATACCAAGTCCTCAATCTGGACACGCCCCTGGTCGTCTTGGAGTTTCTCATGGAGGGATAGTATATGCGCTTCAAGTGAATGTTCTGGCCACGCTACTGTCGTGTTGGCTTTCTCTGCGCAAAGCACTGTATATGTACGTCGCCTCAGCAATCCCTTCTTTTCGCCCGGCACAAGTCGAATCGTTCCTTCCTGTTCATTAGCTAAGAAGGCCACTGCCAATAGTGCTCGACCAAGAACACTCCCCCGCGCTTTCGAATCGCTATGCAGGAGTCGTATATTTGTTTCTGGGCCTATTGATTTCGTATAATTCCCAATTCCTTTTGGATTTGCCGCCTTCAAATCAGACGATAGCTCTTCGGTGTCGAACTGCTCTCCATTGAGAAATACTTGTTCGCTAAATGTCAATTCTGTCATGGTATGATCTACTACAGCAGACAATATAGCTGTTGCGAGACTGTCTAATCACCGATTTAGTATTTCCTCAACCGAGATATGGTTATCAAGCGCTTGATTAGGGCGCTGGAAATTGTCGTAGTGGACTTCGATTAATTTAGTGCCGTCAAGGACCACACCCTGCGGCGGATCGAAGACGCCAGCGAGCTGTTGAATAGTGAAGGAGAGACATGACGGGCCCCATGCTCTGGACTGTGGTTGGGAGGGAATGGACTCCTCAACGCCAGAATTAGGTTGGTCACCGGGTTGTGAAGACTAAGCGCAGCACGTAACTGGCACACAGATGAGTTGAGAAAGGCGCTAAGCTTCGAACGGGGGTCTATCCTCCAATGGACACTAATCCGTGCATAATTAGTTGCTAAACTGACTAATTCGAGTGATCTAATTTGTCCGTCTCTCTGCGAGATACGCGCCCTGTATTCAGCAGCGTTTGTACGAACTGCCGAATTTCTGGCAGGAGCGGCGTGCTGAATAGAGAGGCTGTATTCAGTAAGAAATCACTGGCAGACAGCGGTCAGAGATTCCTCTCTTCTCAACACTCGGTATCTGTCGCCGCTTCTATTTCATCAAACAGGCTGTCGAGTGAAAACGGGTCATCAGCTCTTCAGCCGACTACCCTCAGATACACAACACCACATCGTCAATCGTCTCCACCAGTTCTCCTTTTTGCTACTGACCGCCTATCGAAGTACATGGACGATGACACACAAGACGAAACAATGCACGGGCGGATGGACGAAAGCCGGCTGCGGTACTGGTTTTTGCTGGACGGCGACCGATGGCTGATTTCAGCCGGGCTGACTGTCGGTTTCTTTCTCGCCCTCCTCGTTGTCGGAGCGGTTGATCCCTCGACGTTTCGCGCAGTGTTTCGGAGCACAAATCAAGTTGGAATCACCTTTCAAGCACTGATCGCCTCACTCATCACCGGAGTGACGCTCGTCGTGACGATTGGGCAGTTAGTGCTTTCACAGGAGTTCGGCTCGTTGGAGACACAGCGGGAACGGATGTCCGGTGCCGTCGAATTCCGCCACGATGCCGAGGAGGTGTTCGGCTCTGCGGGTCCGCCGGATCCAGGGACGTTTCTGCGCAAGCTCATCGAATCGAGCATGACTCGGGCTGAAAACCTTGAGGACGCCATTGCTAC
This sequence comes from Halococcus sediminicola, assembly GCF_000755245.1. Taxonomy (NCBI): domain Archaea; kingdom Methanobacteriati; phylum Methanobacteriota; class Halobacteria; order Halobacteriales; family Halococcaceae; genus Halococcus; species Halococcus sediminicola. The sequence goes on from NZ_BBMP01000023.1 coordinate 34,350, forward strand.
GAATGACGACGATGAGTTACATGAACAGGTCGAGCGGTTCGTCGAGGACCTCACGGAGAACGCCAAAGAGGTCATCGACCAACTGGAAGACGTACAGTTCGGGGAATTCGAGCTGTTCCGAGCGGCGATGAACTACAACTACTCGTGGAAGATTTTCGGCATACAGTGGCTCAGATCGGAGTACGAAGGGAGTCTGAGCGCTAGCGACGACGAGCTATTCGAGGAGTTGCTGGACGTACTCACGCTCTTTGGCATCACGCGAGGCCACTTCAAATCGATATACTATCAATGGGAACTCGTGCGTCTCCTCCGCTCAATCCTGGTTACAGCAATCCCTGCGCTGGTAGTCGCAACGGCGACACTACTCTTCTTGGAGCCGAATTCGTTTCAAGGGACCCTTCTCACGGTACCCACCATCATCTGGGTCGTCGGTGGGGCCTCGGCATTGTCTACCACACCGTTTTTCGTTCTCACGTCGATAGTCCTCCGGGTTGCCACGATTGCAAAGCGGACGGGCGCAATTGGACCGTTCGTTCTTCACGAATCAGACAGAGGAGACGACATCGATCTTTATGACTCGGCGGCTCAATGAGGATGGGTTCGCACTTCTGGCTCTGCAAGATACGCGCCCTCTATTCAGCAGGAAGGCCAGTTGCTACCGTCGTGCTGAGAGGAAGGTACATTCTTTATGCGCGCACGTCAGTACGAGATGGCTCATCATCCAAAATCCAGAAACGAGTGGGCGGAACGGCACCGAAAGGCACTGACCACCCGTCACACCCACGAGGACGTACTAAACGACCGCGAGTTCGAACTTCTGCTGGAAGCGTGTACAGCACTTCCAGATCCACGGGGGTTCGAAGCGCGATTCGTCTGTCTGGTCGGTGGTCGACTCGGCCTCCGTGCCGGAGAGATAGCCCATTTCCAGACCTCGTGGATTGACTGGAATCGCCAGCTCATCAGGATTCCACGACATGAACCCTGTAGCTGTGGCTACTGTCGACGCCAAGCGGGACAAGAGGCAGAGCACAACGATCAACTCACCACAGCCGGCGCTCTCGCGTCACGCTGGCATCCGAAGACTATCGCCTCCGCCCGGTCGATCCCATTTGATCTGTCGCTCCGCATCGAGTTGTGCATCGAGCGATTTGCAAACCGCTACGACGGCTTTCCACGGTCACGGGCGACCGTCAACCGGCGGGTTCAGGAGGCCGCCGAAGAGGCCGATCTCACCGGACGAATCTATCCCCACTGTCTGCGGGCGACGGCGGCCAGCTACCACGCGTACAAAGGCGTGGCCTCGGTCCCCTTACAGGCACTCATGGGATGGAGTGATCTCGCGACGGCCCAGAAATATATCCGGATATCTGGAACCGCCACCGCCGACGCACTCCGACAGGTGCACCACCGATAGCTGATCTCCCTTTTCTGGCAGTACATCCAGTACTGCATAGAGAGTATGTCAGCATGACCGCGGAGGCTCTCATCAGACATCATTCCCAACCAAAGATACGATCATGCAGTAAAAGAAACGGCAGTGGAAGCTTATTCTGTGAAGAGACGTACTGATAGTATAGAATTGAACAGCGAACCCCCTCCCAGCATGGATACTCGACCTTGCAGAGGGCGATGCGTACTGGTCTCTCGGATCGCTCACCGTCCTAAGCGGGTCAAAACGGCTGACAGTAGTACACTACTCAACTACGGACGCCACGACGTATTGAGTCCGACAGGGCGTCCCTGCTCCCACTCGACGGCGAAGACTGAATCTGGAAGCGAGTTGAGTCGTTGTTCCACGACATCAAGTGGGTGCGAGTCGATGAACTGTGCCCGTTGGTGATCGACAGCCGTTGCCCCATCGTTCACTTGCAGGTGAACCGGCCCGAGGTCATCGTGTGTGTCATCCTGATGCCACCCGACGAGCAGACTGCGCTCAGGCTCGATCCAGTTGAACCAGTAGTACTCGTACGGGTCGCTGGTCCGTAGTTGAAATCCGATCTCGACCCGCGCATCAGTCACCGGGTACTCGTCATCTTGAAGGAACTGCCGCGGGTTCACATTGGCGACGACCCGGTACGGGCCCGCCTCGCGCGGTTCAGCCCGTCGTCTTCGAACGTTCTCGAGCGCGCCGCTGAGTCGATTCTGGATGCGGTCGTGGAGCCGCTTGTTTTGCAAGTTCGCCCGATTAGCGAGGAAGACAACCATTAGGCGAGCGTCGAGGGAGTGTCTGTGCGCGGTGACGAGAGTTCCACGATGTCATCATACAGTTGGAGGGCGTGCTTCACAAGCCCGAGTTCCGTATTGATCGCCTCCCAAGTAGCGATCACGTTGCGACGTTCACGAAGCTCCTCAGCCGAGAGGTCCTCGTCAGCGAGCTGCTCCCGGAACTCATCAAGTGAATTGACCTCGTACTCCGTCGCCAGCTCTTCCTGTTCCTCCTTCAGCTCTGTGAGTTGGCTCTCCAGTTCGTCACGCGAGTGGGCCGTAATCAGGTCCGTCATCTCATCGAAGAGCATCCGCACGGGGTTCAGGTCGTAGGCTTTCGTCCCGTCGACGGTCGTTTCAGTGACCCAGTCGTCACTCTGCAGTCGCTGGAGTTCATCGTCAGCTGTCGCGCGTGAGACGTCTGCCCAGTCCGCGATCTCCTGCACTGGCGTTGGTTCGTCCAGCAGCTCCACGACGTGCCGGACGCGCTCACGCCCACTTGTACTCTCCGTCCATAACCCCGGATTCGGTTCAGCCATCGTACTGGCTCTTACACCCCGTGGTGCAAATAATTTGCCTTCGTTCAAATATTCAAATCGAGGTTGCCGTTTTCTGAGGTAGTGTCCTTGCGAGCGGGTGTTATTCGGAGCAGAGTCTGCACCCGGTACACGCCACGGACTTCCCTTCCAGCAGCGTTTGGACGAACTGCCGTAACCCTGCCAGCTTTCGCCTGACCGATCCAGAGGCTGTATCTCGCATCTAACCGCTGTCGCTATCTCTCAGGCTGACCGTGCAAGCAGAGGAGTGACTGCTGACAAGGATGAAGTAAACCGACGAGATTTTCATGCCATCACCAATTAGACCGTGCTCTATGCCAAAATCATCCACAGTCAAATCAACAGATGGGACGGAGATTGCTTACAGACAGGGTGGAAATGGCCCACCGCTCATCCTCATTCACGGGGGAGGTCTCAGTGGCCAAACACTCTGGGATACTATGCAACCTCAGTTTATCTCAGACACCACACTTCTCGTTCCGGACCGACGTGGACACGGGGATAGCGGTGACACCAGCGACTACAACCTCGAACAGGAAGTAGCCGACATCCATTCGATTATTGAATCAGTCGGCAGTAATCCGACATTGTTCGGTCATTCATACGGTGGACTCTGCGCACTGGAGGCAGCACGAGAGGCGACAGTCAAGCGACTGATTCTGTATGAACCAGCGATTCTAACAGGGGAACACAAAGACGATGCGAACCTCTCCGACGAGATGGAAAAACTTCTCGACGCGGGTGAACGACGTCAGGCCGTCAAACAGTACCTTCGAGAAAGTGCAGGACTTGAAAATATCGAACGCCTCCCGATCTGGCCCGAAATCGTGAATCACGCTAAAATTATTGTTCGGCAGAACCGTGCTATCGAACAATATCGCCTTGAGGACCTCGATATATCTGTACCGACACTCTTGCTGAGGAGCGAAGAAGGCCCAGAACACCTTCGAGACGGCGTAGGGAGGCTCCATGAGACGCTCCCCAACAGTCAACTTGTCGAACTGAAGGACATGGGTCATAACGGCGTCTACTCAAATTCCGAGCAAGTTGCGAACGAGATTTGGGCTTTTATGCAAGAAACGTAGGGAAGACTACGACCAGAGAGGCGTTCGGCAAGGTTCTCATCCTGACCGAACTGCCTACCGAACGCTGTCGCGTGACCGACATCTCGGGCGCTCGCTTCGCCGTCGCAACCCCTCCCCCGCCGCGGGGCTGGCGGGATAAGGATGAGCGTGGAACGTGCAAGATACGCGCTTTCTATTCAGCAGTCGGTGGGAGACATGACTGCACGCGATCACCGCGGGCGTGCTGACTACAGAGGCTGTATTCAGCAACCGAGATCGAACATGGAGCTTCGCCTCATCAACTAGGCGTCCGTTCTCAGTGGATGATCGAGGGAGCACCGAGACACTCTGCGAGTTCGACGAAATCATCGACCACGATATCATAGGCCGACTCATCGGGCTTCTCGGCGCTTTCGACCGCGTCGGAACCCCACTCAGTGGATCGGTGGACGTACGCAGTGTGGAGTCCCACGTCGCGGCTCGCATCGAGATCTGGTTCGTGTGCCGCGACCATCATTACGCCGTCGGTCCAGCTTCGACGATCTCGGAGCGACTTGCACCGAGATCAGCGCACTCATCAACCAGTTCGTCCATCTCATGAGCGATTGAATTCTCGATTAAAACACCAAGCTTCATTTCGTCATCTCTTAAACAGTCTCAAATTTCCGTGTACTCAGTGCACATTGTTCTTGTTGCGTTATTTCTGTTTCACACGAGAACTGGAAATCTCTGAGCTTAAGCGATAACGAGTGGTCTCAACCATAGTTGGTCGTTCTCTGTAACACACTGCCTTCAAACCGACCGTCAGTTGCAACAGAGAGACGGACGTGCCGGATGAACCGCGACACTAAGCAGGAGGTTCACTGCTGGTCATCGGTGAGTGACATTGACCGTCCGATTCCCCGCAACTGATACAGGTTCCGAAATCCCCGGGCTCTTTGAGAAAGCACATACCCACCAATGAGGACGAACAGACCACTCAAAATCCAGTTCACTATCGAAAGCGAAGCATCAGCCGAAAGCACCACCTGTGCATTCGTGACAATAGTGTAAACGATGATACTTGCGATGAGCACGTTGACGAGAGCCGATGTCAACAGGTTCTTTACTGTCGTTTGGGTCGCAGCGAGCTTTTCACGAGAAAATCCGGGTTCATAGCGCTCGTCAACTTCGACGCGGACAGCGTTTTCAGCTGATCCAACGTCGTTGCGGGTCTCGTGGGTGAGAACCATCCCACCGTCAAAATATTCGTAGTAATAACTGTCCGGGGCTGGCGGTTCGTTATAGAACCGTATCTTCTCAAAACCCGACTGTCTGCTGTCGGACTGGCTTGACCCGTCTCCATTTTCTTGATTCACTACTAGTCGTCCTTCGGGTCGGGAACATTCCACTCGTTAGTCATCAGTCTCAGTTCTCCCATGCTCGAAAGTCGATATAATCGAGACCGTCCACGCACTCGTAGAGCTCATCTGCGTCCATATCATCGCTACACCGATATGCGCCTTCTGCCTTGAGTGATCTGCGAAAGAATTGAACCCTTCGAAAATACGCTCGAGAGGCACTACTAAATCGTTAGACGCCGCTCGAGTGAGTAGTAACGTGTTTCATTCGACTCAAGGGATCAAAAGTTACGCAGACCATTCCTGGCAGAAGTTGGCTAGCTCGATTCGTCATGCATAGCCAACACCGAAATTCATACTGCCGATGTCGGTTTCGAGATCAGTCGTGCATGAAGACAGTGTCTAGTCAAAGTATGAGCAGTTCTCGGAGCGTCATCATACTCGAACCAAGAACTGCTCATACTTTGACTAGACAGTACCGATTGAACGGAGCATGGAGGCACCCGAACAGTTTCGGCAGCAATCTCAAGCTCTGTACTGGTCTCTATTCATCTTGCACAGGAAACGAGGTGACAAAATGAGAGATGAAATACCACGAAAGAATCCAAGATAGCTCATCTCAGACGTTCATACGACCACTTTCACTCCGCGCGTGGCTCAGGTATATCGTCTAGAGAGTCCTATGGAAAGCGAGGAAGTTCCAGAGCGATGAGTATCAATAAGCATACCAACAGTCCGCTGACCGCAATCCTCATTCAGGGCGTCAGCACCACCCATCCAGACAGAACCGAGGCAGCACGTCGCTTCGTAAACGAGCGACCACGACTTGTAAACGGGGAAGTGAGCGCATGAACGAACGTCAGTCACCGCGACATCCTGCCGAAATCACGGAAGCATCGGACTCGATAGAGACAGCTGCGGTGGAGACGGATCGCGTCAGTCAACCGCCATCAGTGACCGACAATGGCAACCTGCCTCTCGGGAGAACCGACGACGAATCGACTTTCGCAATCGAAACCAGTGGTCTCGAGAAGTTATTTGGAGATACGCGCGCCGTGGACGGCGTCAATCTTCGGATTCCTCGGGGCTCCGTATACGGGCTCTTGGGTCCAAACGGTGCCGGCAAGACCACGATAATCCGCATACTCACGACGCTACTCCGCCCGACCGGCGGCAGCGCGACCGTTCTCGGACACGACGTCGCCCAGGATGCAGCCGAAGTCCGCGCGAAGGTAAGCCTCACGGGTCAGTACGCTTCAGTCGATGAGGACCTCACCGGCCGCGAGAATCTCGTCCTCGTGGGACGCCTACTCGGGTTTTCCTGGCGCGGTGCAAGAAAGCGAGCTGACGAACTGCTCACGGCCTTCGGTCTCGACGATGCGGCCACCCGCCAGGTGCGAACGTACTCCGGCGGGATGCGACGCCGACTCGACATCGCCGCAAGCCTCGTCATCACGCCCGAGGTGTTGTTCCTCGATGAGCCAACGACGGGCCTTGACCCGCGCAGTCGAAATCAGGTCTGGGCCATCATCCGCGCCATCGCCGCCGAGGGAACCACCGTGCTCCTCACCACGCAGTACCTCGACGAGGCCGATCGCCTCGCCGACCGTCTCGCCGTCATCGACGACGGTCGTGTCATTGCCGAGGGCACGAGCCGCGAACTCAAAGCTGCCGTGGATGCCAGCACCCTTCAGTTGCAGCTCCACGATCCGGGACACCGAGAGGAGGCCGAAGCCATCCTGCGAGAATACCTCGGTGGGGCTGTCCACAACGGAACTGACCGAGATACCCTCTCCGCGAGCGTCCCACACGACGAGGAGCCAGCAGCGGTGTTGACGGCACTCTCGGATGCCGGCGTGAACGTCGCCGAGTTCTCGCTCGGACAGGCGAGCCTCGACGAGGTTTTCCTCGCACTCACCGGTCAACCCGCTGAGGACACGACGGAGGAGGTGGCCGCATGAGCAGCGAGACCGCTCCATCGAATACTGTCGTCGAGGAGGATCTCGACGATGTCCTCTCGCGGATCGAGCGGCCGTCTCGCCCCGGACCCGTCTCCGCCTCGCTCACCCTCGGGTGGCGAGCGCTCCTGAAGATTAAGCACGTGCCGTTTCAGCTTCTCGACGTTACGGCGTTCCCGCTCATGTTCACCCTGCTGTTCACGTTCCTGTTCGGGGGTGCTCTCGCCGGATCACCACAGCAGTACATCCAGTTCCTGCTCCCGGGCATCCTCGTCCAGTCTATCGTCTTCATCACCGTCTACACGGGCGTCGGCCTCAACACGGACATCGATAAGGGCCTGTTCGACCGCTTTCAGTCGCTCCCGATCTGGCAGCCTGCGCCGCTGGTGGGAGCCCTCCTCGGCGACGTGTTGCGCTACTCGATGGCGGCGCTCATGGTCATCGGGCTCGGTGTTATCATAGGGTTCCGTCCCGGGGCCGGGATCGTGGGCGTGCTCCTCGCGCTCGCGTTGGTGCTCGTCTTCGCGTTCAGTCTCTCGTGGATTTGGGTTCTCGCGGGGTTGCTCGTCGACACTCCCGAGTCCGTCATGACGGCGAGCTTTCTGCTGCTCTTCCCACTGACGTTCGTGAGCAACATCTTCGTCGACCCGGCGACCATGCCGGCGTGGCTCCAGACCGTGGTCAGCGTGAATCCCGTCACCCATCTCACTGACGCCTCTCGGGGCCTCATGCATGGGAACGTCGCTTTGATGGATGTGACGTGGGTGCTCATCGCCTCCGCGTTAATCATCGTCGTGTTCGCGCCGCTATCGCTCCGCATGTATCACAAAGAGCGGTAAGCGCGGCCTTGTTGAACCCCTCGATCAGAGATAGGTTTCAACAGTCGTGCTGAATAGAGTCCGAACATCTTGCGCGCGTCAAACAGCGGACTCGGCGGTATCTACACCTACGTAGTGTACAGGTGTCAATCATTCCAATCAATACCAACACATGATTCTAACGCCCGTTCTGGCTACAGAAACTACATTCAGCAGGCCGTACCTAGTAACACCCTGCTATTCCTTACTACTATCTCGAAAGAGAGAATTGATTCAATGTCGGGAACGGTGCTTCTGACGACGAGTTCGTGCAACTGAGTCGATAAATGAGAAATCTGGCTACACGCCCCAGAGTGGTCCCAGAAGAAGGAAAGAACAGATAATACTGTTCACTTTCACCATACCTAGCGCGAGTATATTACATTGGCAGACCTACCTATACTACGGAGAAGATGTGGTATGAGTTCAAGAAATGGGACCAAGAGTGTGGTCGAGTCCAGGCAGAAAATCACCCCGAACCTGTGGTTCGACGACCAGGCCGAAGAAGCAGCAGAATTCTACGTATCAATCTTCGATAATACGAAACTCGGTACGATCAGCCGATACGATGCGACGACAGCGGAAGCCGCTGGGCAGCCGGAAGGTAGTGTCCTGACCGTTGACTTCGAACTTGACGGGCAGGAATTCGTCGCGCTTAACGGCGGCCCAGCATTCACCCTCAATCCAGCCATATCGTTCATCGTCAACTGCTCCACTGAAGGCGAGGTCGACGGACTCTGGGAACGGCTATCTGACAGCGGCGAGGTACTGATGCCGCTCGATTCCTACCCGTTCAGCGACCGATATGGCTGGATACAGGACAGATACGGGGTATCTTGGCAGTTGATCTTGGCCGATCCTGAAGGTGAGTGGCGGCCCAAATTTATGCCGTCGATGCTGTTCGTCGGCGATAACTGTGGGAACGCGGAAGCCGCGATGGACTTCTACACCACCATATTCGCCGACACGACGAAGGGACAGATTGCACGATATAGCCCAGATCAAGACCTGGACGAGGAAGGCACGATCATGTACGCTGATTTCACACTCGGCGACCACTGGTTCGCAGCGGCGGACAGCGCACAGGACCACGACTTCGGCTTCAACGAGGCGATCTCATTCATCGTCCACTGTGAGACACAGGAAGACGTCGATTATTACTGGAAGAAACTCACGGCCGACGGTGGGGCGGAAGGTGAATGCGGCTGGTTGAAGGACAAATACGACGTCTCCTGGCAGATCGTCCCCACCAAATTGTACGAATTGCTCCAGAGCGAGGACGCCGATAAAGCAAAACGGGCCACGGAGGCGCTGCTCCAGATGCAGAAACTCGATATTGCGGTGTTGGAGCAGGCTGTGGGGGAGTAATCATGAGCGATATGAGAAAGATCGAAGAACTCTCCGATGGTGTGGTGCACGACCTACCTGCGGACCTACGAGAGACCCTTACCTCTAATCCAGAATCGCGGGACGCATGGGAGGATATTACGCCACTCGCGCGCAATGAGTTTATCTGCTGGGTTGAAGACGCGAAAAAACCGGAGACGAGAAATCGCCGGATCAGGCGGACAAAAGAGGAGTTGATAGACGGAAAGCGCCGGCCGTGTTGTTGGCCCGGTTGCCCTCATCGGTGAACTAAGAGCATGTACGAACAGCCGAGTTCCTAGAATGAGCTGTTTACTGAATACAGAGGATGTATTCAGCAGAGCGCTAACCGTAGACGGAGTGGATATCATCAACTGAGTGAACGCCCGCTCTCGTCTCACTGATGGCATTTCGCTGGTAGCTGTCGACCTCTACAGTCACCTGGTTTGACTCGACTTCTTAGCCTTGAGAAGGTTATCTCGGAGGTATTCCAACTCGTCGAATCCATACCTTCTCAGAAGTTCCTCAAGCTCCTGCTTACTACTTCCAAGACGTTCTAATGGCTGGTCGTGAATTACGATGTACGCCACCCGCATTGTCGGCGACGAGAGGGTCCTCGACCCGCCACGAAGCATGTTGGTCTCCTCGCCGACGATATCCGACATAATCACCGTCGGCGATGGTACATCACCGTCCGCGACGACCCCATCGAGCGTTCGAGCGGGCGTTTTCATTTTTCCTTCGGTATGCCGAACTTCGCCCATCCCCTCGGGTGTATCACTACGATCGTCGAACGCTATCGTCCCATCCGAATTCGAGATGGCGCAATCCATCACCGTGGCATCGATCCCATTCAACTGGAGGTTCCTCGTTAGGATCTCCCGTGTATGGGGGTGAGGTTCGAAACAGACGATGCCAATCCCAGGAGACTTTTGCCCGATCACACAGCTGAACATACCAATGTAAGCGCCGATCTCGAAGAAGACATCGTCATCGTGAATTTCGGTGAACATGTCCTCGAATATCTCAGCTGCTGATCCTTCGGCCATGTCGGAAATGGATCGGTCGTCCCTGGCTGATGCCATACGGAACTGCACGTCGACATCATAGATCGTAGTACGGATGGATCCTTCAGGCGAATGCTCTTCGTCCATGATCGTAATGAGAGAATCGAGGGTGCGCGATATCATAGGTCCCGCCACCATCTACGTGATCACTATACCAGTGTCGCTAACAGCAAATTCACTCGGTTGTGCTTGCAAGATACGCGCGTTGTAATCAGCACCGCCGTTCAGAACTGCTGTATCCTTGTCATCTCTCGCCTGACCGACTCAGAGGCTATATCTCACATCAGGCCTCTATTGTTATCTCTCGCCTCAAAGTTCTCTGGCTGCTCCTGTATGCAGTGGAGTGGCTGCTGACAGGGGAAGGTGGACTGAGCGGTGTAATTCCAGAAATGTGGTGCTAGGAAGAATTATATCAGTACCCACCCACCGATAGGCATGGCTGAATCAGCCACATCCGTAGAGAGAGGCCCAAACATGGGAGTATGGACGGCAATCGGGGTCGGTGTCGGGGCCGCTATTGGCGTAGCAACAGGTGCTCTCGCTGTCGGGACTGCTGTTGGTGCTGCCGCTGGAGTCGCTCTGGGGGCTGTCCAGCGTCGAAGAGCCGATTGATCAAGTACCCATCGACAGTTCACAATCCTCCGATAAGTTACTAGCTCGTCATACACGCTCCCACTGTCGATAGGATCGTGGTTGCTAATAGGGTGGGTCTTATGATGAATATATTCTCGAATTCTGTTAGAACGGTCGTGCTGCATAGAGAGTATATGTCTCTCAGTAGGCCTCTGTCGCTATCTCTTGCCTTTTGCCAACGAGCAGAGAGGTTGTTCATTCAAGTTTGGCTATGAACGTCAAGCCAACTCTGAGCACAAGTTTTGTACAAGAATTATTGCATGATATAAGCAGAAAACTTATTATAACGCACCAGGGTATTTTCATTAGAGATGAAAATCATCGATTCCTACCACGAGACGCAGAGTTCACAGTCGAACAAGCGTGATTCATCACAGATCGCCAACGTTTCACGCCGTCGATTTCTTACCACCTCCGGAAAAGTCGGTCTCGCTACTGCGGCCTCGATAGCTGGTATCGGACAAGCAGCAGGTGCCGACACCAAAGAACGTGATCTGCTCATTCAGGGCCTCGGTGAGCGCGCGACCTACTCGTTTGCTGTCAGCGGGAACCTCGAAAAGGATTCGTATTCTGGTGCGGACATCGACGATACCGATACCATCACGAACAACGGAGCGAGTGGAAGGGTTGAAAACGGTGGTGACGCTTACACCTTTACTGGCGATCTCCTTGCGTTCGATCTCAACGGCGAGGCGCAGGTATCCCTCGGTGCCCATGGAGCACGCGTCGGTAACCGACCGGACTATCTGCTCGAAATCGAGGGATTCGGTATGCACACGCCCTATTCGTTTAGTGTAGAAGATAACCTCCAGAAAAGTGCAGCTGGCGACGCGACCATCAGCAGTAGTGACGATATCGTCGAACAGAGCGCCCATGGCGCGGTCGGGAGTGGAACAGACGCTTACACGTTCGATGGGTCGCTCCATGCCTTTGATTTCGATTCGTCTGGTGAAGTCAACGTCACACTCAATGGCAAGCCGGCGCGTATTGGTCAACGATCCGACCATCTGCTCGTCATAGAAGGATTTGGAACGAATACTCGCTACTCCTTCATGACCAGCAACTATCCATTCAAGAGTGATGCTCAGGGGGCAACTATCGACCCACAGGATGAGAACCCGACAAATGGTGCTTTCGGTGTAGTCGGTGGAGGAAAAGATGCATATACATATGATGGTCATTTGCGAGCGTTCGATTTCGACCGTTCGGGAGAGCTTCGGATCACCATTGATGGCAAACCTGCCCACGTGGGCGATCGCCCTGACCGAGTGCTCCGTATCTTTGCTGACGGAGAGTACAGCCCCTATGAGTTCTCGGTCAGTGGATCTATTCGTGAAAAAAAGGGCGTTGAAAGCCAACAGGATACCATCAACGGTAAGTCGGTGTCCGGTGCCGTCAGCGGTCAAGGGAACGACCAGTACACTTTCGATGGTGAGCTAACGTCGCTGAGCTTCCCCGGTGAGAACTCGCCTCTGGTTCATAGTAACGGCGAACGAGTATCTCCGAACGACGTCTAAACAGGGTTCTTCTCTGTCTACGCAGAATAGTGCCAGAGGAGAAGAAAAATGGGTTGTACTCCGATAGTTGGTCGCGCAGCGAGAAATGCGCTATCCTGATTCTGCGCATCAGATCTCACCAGTGAGTGTGAGCAACGTGCAAGATACGCGCTCTGTATCTCGTATCGCTTCAGCGATGTTCCCAAGTTCTGTTAGAAAGCTTGTGCTGCATAGAGAGGATGTATCTCGCATCTAGCTTCTGTCGTTATCTCTCACCTCATAGAGTGGAATAGGGACCTCCCCGTATGCCGCTCCTGATTATGGCTTAGACTCATTCTGCTTGACCTCACTCCTACGAGGGGTGTGGGGATGCTCGCGGCAAAGTTATTATACAATGTCACGTAATAGTAAATATGGAGTTCAAGGATCGTACCCGCAGTGCGCTCAAGATCGCTGTTCTCGTCTGGGGAGGGAGTCTGGCCGCACTCACAGTTGCCGGGCTGGTGACCGATGTCTGGCGTCTCTCAGACCTATGGGGTCAAGCTGGTGCTGTCTTCTTAAGCGAGTTCGGGATACTAGTGGTCGTGGGTACATTCCTTCTCATTGGAGGTCCCATATTTCTCCGGGAACGGTACGAATTGATTGCACCGATCATCGGTCTCGCCTGCTACGTTGCCTATTGGTCGTTTCTGGGAGTTACGACAGGCGCCGGTGTTTCCGCGCTGTATGTCGCTATCATGTACGGATTGTATGCACCCATTGGAATCGCAATACTCGCGGTTCTTGAGTGGTCGCTACGGTCGGTTCGTCAACAACGACCGAAATCAATCGGTGAGAATTCTACGTGATTTGAAATCTCTCATGGTTAGAGAGCAACTCTAGTGAAGGTGAGTCCGGTTTCGGAGCGAACTGTACCCGGTTGCACATCGAGAAAAAGGCTATCCTGATTTCACACACCAGACCACGCCACTGAGTCCGGGCAATGTGCAAGATACGCGCTGTATTCAGCAAACAAAAGCGGATCTGTTCGTTGTACTTAGAGCGCAATAACTGGCGAATTGCTCATACAGAGATGACAGAGGCTGAGGGGTAAAAGTACCGCTCACGAATACAAGGAACCTCTTGAGGATTCGACCATGTGTAGCTCAAATCTACTACTCCTTCATTGCAGTATACGTCGCGCGCATCTGTTTCAGACCGTTCGTTAGTAGTGCTCTGGGAAACCGTCTACGTGCTCCTCTCAGTGCGTCTGTGAGGGCTGCTGATGCATCGGTAAGAATTCCAGCTCCGTGTCCAACGAGAATGCGGTCAGGAACGAAGTCGTTCAGATCTTTAGGCGGTGAGATCCGACCGAGCAAAAACAATCCAATTCGCTCGTCACCAACAGTGTAGAAGGATACCGTCCCCAATAGATCAGGGACGTAGAGCGTCCGATCCGAGTCGCGATACGCGATTGTATCATATTCAAATCGATGAATACGGAATCCAGAATCACCCAGTGTTTCTGAACATCGCTCAATCGGTGCCTCAACTCGCTCTGCGATACCATCCATCTCCTCTGGGACGAACACAGGGACACCGTATCGATCCGCGAGAATTCCCGCATCTCGTATGTGTAGTTCTGATAGAATTGCAATACCAACGACTTCCTCTCCTACCTCGTCAAGCAATACATCAAGGTCTGGTGTGTCGAGGGGATCAATAAGCCACACTCCGCCATTATCACCAACGACTGCATGGCTTGCGCGGCGTGAGTCTTCGTCTGGATGAGCAATCCATCCTATACCTCCATCCCATCGGTCGATCACCTGATGATTTTTTGATTCGGTCCGATCGAAAATCGGCATTGTTTGCGCTAAAATGATCGGCTAGGTATTTAAATGAGTACTCGACTGGCCATGACCGATACGCGCCCTTTCAGCAGGGTTTGTACGAACTGCCAAGTTTCTGTCAGGAGCGGTGTGCTGGAGAGAGGCTATATCGCACGCATCTCTGTCGCTATCTCTTGTCTCTTATCGATCCATACAGTCAATCTTCTTCGTCTTCGTCGACGAGGAGCGAATTCTTGACGAGGTTCTTGGTTGCGCGTCGGAACCGTTCGGAGAGTGCCTGATGGGAGATGTCGAGTTCGTTAGCGAGTTCCTTGGCATTCGTTCCGCGTGGAATGTCGTAGTAGCCTCGCTCGACGGCCGTGGTGAGAGTGTCATACTGTTGTTTGGTGAGATTGTGCTGGGCCTCTTCGAGGTCTCCCAGCCCATAGATAGCGGTTACGTCGAGCGTGAATCCGTTCTCGCGTGCGTAGTCGTTCGTTGCCGAAAGCCCACGCCGCTCAGGGAAGAACACCCGCAAGTGCCACTCGTCATCGCTCGCGATCGCCTCGTGGACGGTCGCGCCCTGCTCGGCGACCATATAGCCGATGATTTCTGCACGATTGATCCACACCATCCGATAGTAGGACTCTCCCTCAACGTTGGCGAGCAGTTCGACTTCCTCGACGCTCGTATCGGCTTCGAGTATCTCGGTCAGTTCTCCGAAATCGCCCTGTGTTGCTCTCACGAACGGTACTACGTGGGTCGTATCATGGGCCACCACGCGGTCGACTTCGAACACCATGTCCGGCTGGCGTTCGAGCGTCTCCGAAAGCGCAAATTCCGCGATTGGGATGCTAAACTCGGCTATCGTCGACACGAAGGATAGGTGAACGAAGCCTGTACATGAAAGTGTCGTTTGGGTACTCGTGCTCGGATGCGGTATGAAAGAGGGATGAGCGGCTTGGTGGTTGGAAAAGCTCGCTCATCCCCTAGTAAGGAGGGACGCGAGATGGATAATACCCAGACAATTTCACAAAGTGGGTGAACTGTGAGGGAGGACCCTAGTCGTGAACTCTGCGAACTGCCCAAAGATATGCGGTTGCGTGTCGAGAAAATCGCAATCCCCATCTTGCGCACCAATAGCTGTGCCCCAATCTTTTCGATGTGCAAATTGAGCGAGTTACTCGTTGATTTCGTCCGAAAATACGACCATTGGGAGCGAAATAGGAAACTGAATTCGGTAAGCGAGCAGTGAATTGCCCGAGCAGAACACCTCTGGCGAACCGATATGCAAGATACGCGCCCTTAGTCAACACCGTCATTCAGAACTCCTGTCCTTCTGATAGCTCCCGTCTGACCGATTCAGAGCGTGTATCTTGCAAATTTGACTTCTATGTGTCTGGAGATTCACCTATATGCCATCTCCATCATTCAATCCTGAGGCACAATAACCGGGCGAATATGACCGAGCAATTTGATGATGGTGTCCGTGTGTGGCTGGTCGAACGAACCTACTTTGACGACGAGCAGAATCTGATTATCCTCACCTACGCAACTCCCGATGTTCGTACGAAAGCGCGACAACGCGACCATCGCCGTAGATCGCATACAGTTCCTCGGCGGGGTCGTCGTCTGTATTCGCAATTGTCGGATGGACATAGATCGGCACGTTTCGCTCGTACGAAGCACGGATGTCCCCCGAATCCGGATCAACGACTGAGACGATGCCGTTGTTCGTCACCGCCACCAGTTCCGGTTCGCCATCGCCGTCGATATCACCCATGCTCGGCGGCGGCGTCATCGGTACGTCCTCGGCGGTGAGTTGGGTCGACCACTCAACCGTGCCGTCGCTCGCGTTGAGACTCCTGAGTTTGCCGTCCTTGGCGGCTACATAGACTTCGGCTGTCCCATCACCATCGCCATCCTCGAAGGCGTGAACCGCCGCGAGATCGTCGAAGTTCTTTCGCCACTGCACCGCCCCGCGCTCACCATCAAGCGCGACGACCCGCCCACCGACCGTTGCAGCAATGATCTCGACCGCCTCATCGTCATCAGCCTTCCCAGTCGTCATCCACGTAATTGACGACCCGAACGGCTTCGTTTGATTCCAGGTGACCGTTCCGTTCTGGTCTAACAGAACGGCTTTCTGACCCGCTCCGACGGCGATTTCGCTCTCGTTGTCACCAGTGAAATCGGCGACCGCGGGTTGGGCCTCCGTCTTCGCGTCGAGCTTCCGGGTCCAGACCGCGCTGCCGTTAGGCCGAACGACGAACGCCGTTCCGCGGAAGTCGACGACAACGATTTCTTTGGTGCTGTTGCCGGTCACGTCCGCGACGAGGGGTTGGGTGTAACCGTAGTCGGTGAGGTTGTGTTCGAACTCTTGGGTGCCGGTTTGTGGGTCGAGAGCGGTGACGAGGTCTTCGGTCGTGGTTGCGACGACCTCTTTCGTCCCATCGTCGTCGAAATCGGCGAGTATCGGGTCGGCGACCGAGTGAATCGTGCAGTTGGCCGGCGGGACCTGATAGCGCCACTGTGGTGTTGCGTTGTCGGCGGCCAGCGCCACGAGCCGACAACTGCTAGTGTTCCCGCTCCCGCTGATCGGCGCGAACACCATTCCCTTGCCGTTGATTTTCCCGGCAGCAGGGGCGTGGTGATTCCCGACGATATCCGTCGAGGTGTTACTCACCCATCGTTCGTCGAGCGTGCCGCCCGAGCTACTGAGACTACTGAACCCGAGAACCGCCGTTCCAGCTAGTACCGAGAGAATGAGCACTGCGGCCACCACAGTTCGCGCCTGCACACCTCCGCATTCCATCCAGCCGGGAATAAAGCTCGTGTTGGCCTAATGGATTCGAGAATCGTACCAATGGAGGTGATATCAACGGCTTCTTTGCTACTATTCAGTAAGTAAGGGAAT
Organism: Halococcus sediminicola; assembly: GCF_000755245.1. Classification (NCBI taxonomy): domain Archaea; kingdom Methanobacteriati; phylum Methanobacteriota; class Halobacteria; order Halobacteriales; family Halococcaceae; genus Halococcus; species Halococcus sediminicola. The sequence goes on from NZ_BBMP01000023.1 coordinate 51,620, forward strand.
GGACAAGCGCCGGAGCGTGCTCATTCTTCTGATCGCACTTACGACGTTCGTCGACGTCGTGGGTGCCCATCAGATTCAGAATTCACGCTTCACCGCACCGATTCCGCTCTCCCTATTGTTTGGCGGTGCGGGGGTCACGGTTGCTGCCACAGCGGCATGGCTCGCTGTGACGGGCGAGCGCTCCGCGACGGCACGAACGTGGGATGGGGTCGTGATTCCGACGAATATCGCAAAATTCGTGCGGTATGGGGCGCGAGCGATCTTTTTCAGTGGCTTTCTCGTCACCATCGCTCGTGGTCTCTTCGGCCCGCAGATCGCCGCCGAGAACTTCGCCACAGTGTTCGTCTGGGCTGTGTGGTTCAAGGGCGTCGGCCTGCTCTCGATTCTCATCGGAAACCCGTGGCGAGTGCTGTCGCCGTGGCGGACGCTCTACGATGGACTGGCGCGGATCGAGGGTAGCGACATCGCGTTGGTCGACGAATATCCGTCGTGGCTCGGCTACTGGCCCGCACTCGGCGGATTCATCGTCGGCATCGGCATCTTGGAAAATCTCACGGTCGTGCCACGCTCGCCAGTAGCGACGGCCATCGTCATCGCTGGCTATGCCACAATGATGGTCCTCGGTGCGGTTGTCTTCGGTCGGGAATGGTTTCGCTATGCTGACGCGCTGTCAGTGCTCTATCAACTGTTTGGACGGGTTGCTCCAGTGGATTACCGCTCGGTGGATGACGGCTACCGCGTCGTCGTTCATCCGCCATGGACCAACTGTACGCATCCCGTCGAGCGCTTCGGTCTCGTCGCGTTCGTCGTTGCCACAGTTTATACAGTGAGTTTCGACGGCTTCACGAACACGCCGGAGTTCCAGAGCCTTCTGTTCAGCCTTCGTGATTTGCTTACGACCGGCCCCGAGACGAGCGTGCTCGTGTACGTGCTTGGATTAGGTGGATTCATCGCGGCGTTCGTTATCGTCAGTATGGCAATGCAAATCGCTGGTGCGGGTGGTGGGTGGAGAAATACTGCTATTGCGTTTGCACCGACGGTACTGCCGATTGCCGCGGCCTACGAGGTTGCCCACAACTACCCGTTCGTCGTCGAGCGGCTCGGACGGCTCATGGCTATCGCGTGGTCGCTTGTTCTCTCGCCGGTAGGACCACCTAATCTGCTCGGGTGGCTCTCGCTGCCCGTGTTTTGGGGCTCCCAGGTACTGTTGATCGTCGCTGGACACGTCATCGCTGTTGTGGCTGCTCATACTGTGGCAGTCGAGCGCTACGAAACGCTCGCCCGGGCTAGACGAGCACACCTTCCCCTTGTGATGCTGATGGTTGGCTACACGGTGATTTCGTTGTGGGTCATCTCGCGGCCAGTCGTTTCATGAGAGAAATGATTCGACTCCTGTACCAGAATCATTATTCGGATGATTGCCCTATCACCACTAATGGAACAACGAAGTCGTCCCTGCAGGAACAATCCTCGTTATCGGCCCCGACATGACGATGCTCTCACACGGGATAGGAAGGTAACAGCGTGAAATGGAGCTACCAATTTCCGTTCTGCATATAGGAATGAGCCAAGGATCGACACTGATCGGCGATATCGCGCTGCCAACCGTCCTCGCCATTACGGGCATCGTCTCACTGATTGTCCTCGGACTTGCCGTCGTTGCGTTGACACAGCGACGCTCGCGCTCGTATCTGCTGATCACAATGGCGCTCGGGACATTGGCAGGGCGCACGCTGGTCGGCGGGTTGGCGATGGAGGGAATGGTTACGGTAGTCTTCCACCATCTTCTCGAACACGCGCTTGATGGCGTCATGGCTATCCTACTGCTCGCCGCGGTATACTACGCTCGCACGACTGAACGTCCGAACCCGACCATCAATGAACAAGACTCGTAAGCGCGTCGCGCGGCGCATCCACACGGCTCCCGGCATTCATTTCAACGGACTCGTGCGCACGCTCGACCTCGCGCCCGGACAGGTCCAATACCATCTGAAACGGCTGTGTTCATCGGGAGCGGTAACCGACGAGCAGCGATACGGTCGGACCCACTACTACCCGCCCGAGTGTAACGAGTGGCGACGCGGCGCGCTCTCGCTGTTGCGCCGCGAGACCGCCGGTGATATCGTCGCGGTGCTCTGTGAGCACGGGCCAACACGGCCCCAACCACTCGCCGACGAACTCGATGTCGCCCGCAGCACACTTGAGTGGCACCTTGATCACCTCGTTGAACAGGATGTCATCGTGAAGAAGCGCGACGAACGCAATCATGTCACGCTCGTGCTCGTTCGCCCAACCGAGACGACGCGGCTGCTGCGGGAAGTCAGCCCCTCGTCGCCGACGCGCATGGTCGATCGGTTCGTTCGCCTGACCGATCGGTTGCTGGAGGATGTGGCAGAGGAATAGCCGGCCGTCGCCGTCGTCGTTTCATAGCTCATGTCGAGGCCACGTGACGCCGGTAGAAATGATCCAGCGAATCACTACCCGGACGATTTGCCGCCGACGGTGAGCGTTCGCGACGGCATATCGAGAAAGGCGGTTTCATAGCCCTCGTGACGGGCGACCTGCGGTGGCGCATCAACCGTGATCTCGATCTCGTCGTCGGACTGGATACTCTCGACACCGACTCCGTAGTGGTAGTTCAACTCCGGGTCGATCGTCGCCTGGAGCGGCCCATCGAAGACCGTCTCGTCGCCCCGCATCACTGTCGCCGACAGCGACATCGCCGGTAGGATGTATCGGTTGTACGGCGTCCGTGCCGAGACGGCAAGATACTTTTTCCCATCCGTATCGAACCGGGATGCCTCGTCGAGCGCTCGCACGACGAACACAGCGTTGCCGGTCCGGATCGTCCCGAGCGGTCGGCCGGGAAGCGCCTCCTTCTTCGGCGCGAGTGTGAGCGGCATTTTCTTCATGTTCATTGGCTTGACCGCCCCGCGTGTGCCCGCTTTCTCACCGAGCCGCTTGAACATGATGTCGCTCATTTTCTCGGGGTCAAAGGTGAGCGTGAACTCAAACGACTGCCGGCCACCGAACCGGTTCGCGAATGCACCCGTCCGCTGTGCGGACGTCGGCGGGATGTTGACCCTGACGGTGTAATCACCGGCACCGGGCAGCGAGACGTTGTCGCCGGTATGAAAACCCATGTTCTGGGAGAGCATCGTCCACGGGGAGAGTGTCGTCACCGATTCGCCGTCTTGCGAGACTGATACCGTCGGGTTCGTATCTAACGGCGAAATCCCGGTTGCCGGATCCCAGACGTTCACCATGAGGTGGAGCGAATCGTCCTCCACGGACACCTTCTTCGTCCGCTCGCCGGTGACGGTCCAGAACCGGTGGGGATAGCTATACGAGAGTGCACACCGATAGCCCGTAGCCGTTCCCGAACTGTCCCGTGAGCCGTTCGAGCGGTTTGTTGCATTTGTTCCGTTTCCGGCGGCCGTCTCGCTCACACCGACCATTTTCATGCCTTCGACGTGCGAGGGAAAATAAACGGCAGCGGGACGGTTCTCGGGCAGTGGTGGCATCCGCCCTGGAGGTCCTGTCTGGACAGAGAAAAGCCCCGAACAGCCGGCGAGGAGGCCAGCGCCGACCGTGCTCGCGGCCGTGCCGGCTCGGAGAAACGATCGTCGATCCATTACCTACCCTATGACTGCTTGCTTCGAGTGCGTTCTGGTTCAGTGCTCGAAAACGGGTTCGGTAGGTTGCGTAGCGACGATTCCGTATTTGTCGACATTCAGTTCACTGCCGCGGCACGGCGGCAGGAAGCGCCCGTAGCCCGCGCGGTGGGAGGAGGTAGTTGCCGCGGCGCGTCACAGACATATACTGGAGAATGCCGTTGTTGTTCTTTCGACCGAGTGCGGATTCCTCGGCGAGGTCGGTGCCGGTCATTGACTCGCGAGTCTTCGTGAAATCGGTCGTGTCCTGCTGGAGTGAGAGGAAATGCAGTGTGGCTTCGTCGCCATCGGTCGAATCGAAATCGCGCCGGAGGATCACCGGTCGGTCGTTCTCGCGCGCACGGGCGGCCTTCTGCGAGTGGCCGACCAGCCCCGACTCGCGGGCGGATTTCTCGGCGGGCGGACAGTCGTCCATTCGGCTCGAATTGCCCAGATTGTCGCCGTCACCCTCGACAATACCCGACTCGGCGTGGGCTGGGCAAAACATCTTGCCGACGCGCTGATAGCGGCTGTCCTGCTCGTACCACTGATCGAGGTGGAGCTTGATTGTCGAGATCTGCTGGGTCGTTCCGCCCGTGAACGGTCCTGAGTTAATAGTCACGTCGTCCTCGGTCGCCTGGTTTTTGTCGAAGCCGGATTTGAAACCCATGTACAACGGCGAGTCGTCGGGTACGGGCTCTGAATCGGGAATCCCTTGGACGTCCTGATTATCAGCGGGTAATCCGTCGCCAACGAACCCTGTCCGCCGGTCAATCCGCTCGAAAACCTTCTTGAGCGAGACGTCGATGTCGACACCGTTCAGATTTTTCCGGTCTCCTACGAGAGCCTCCTCCGCACCCAAGACGACCTGTCCGTGGTCGCTGGCGAGGTGTACGACTGCATCCGGCCGATCGAGTTCCGGGGCCTCGAATGGTGTGAGCGCCTTCGGCTTCTGGAGATCGACCGACTGCGGGAGCGACTCGTTGAAGCGTTCGAAATACGCCGGCGAGTAGCTCACGGTGAACAACAGGCCGTCGTGGGAGTGGGGATACGCCCGTTCAAGCGTTCGCAGTGCTCGTTCCATTTGCTCCCCGTCTTTTCGCGTTGGCGTCCCCTCTTTCCGGTAACGGAGGTATAGCAGCACGCGGTGGCGCGGACCAAGGTGGTTGTCGTTGTCGCCGAGCGCGAGGAACTCGTTCCATGCGTGTTGGCGCGTCGGCAACGTCGAGAGGTCGTTCGGTCCTTGCGGGAGGTCAGGAGCGTTCTCGCGGGCTACGCAGGCTGACAGCGCTGCCGGCCCGCCGATTGCGACGGCAGCTTTCACGAACGTGCGTCGGGAGAGACCCCTCTCCGTGCCTGCTGGCATACTTAGCCGTACACGCCGTAGCGAAAAGCCGGTTCTGGTCCATGCCTCGAAAGTCCTTCTGAGAACGACGGCTACTTCGTCAGCCGTCTCAAGCGAAATACGAAGCCAGGGATCGTCGCAGAACTGCGTGAATGGTCCGGATACGCCATTTCACTGGGGGGAAAGAATCTTCGAGATCACAAAGAACCGTCATCCCGACGACAACGCTCACGATGATGAAGCACTCGGCAATCATAATCGTGCACAAAGCGACTTTTCGACGGTTGAACCAGAATAATCAACTCACCTCCGATCTCCCTTATATTGTCGAAATGGTAGACACAGACCACTCCTCAACACCGGACAAGAGTACGACTCGACATATTGGACGGCGACGTTTCCTTGGAGGTGCCGTTGGCGCTGCTAGCGCAGCAATCGCTCTCCCTGCGATAACTGGAGTCGCGGCAGCCCATTTCCCAGCCGAACTTGATATTGATGTTCAACCAGATAATGAAGATAATTATGTTGATTTCAACAAACACGACCATGTCTCGGTCGCAGTCCTTCCCTCGACGTTTCTCAATAGCGAGGGGAAGCGCGAAACATTTGATCCGACCGAACAAGATGTAAGATATAGATTTGGTTCACGGAGTGCTCTTGACGACGGAGAAGGTGCTCGTCCTGCTGGGAATGGTAAAGTCACTAAAATACATTCTGGTCATGGAAATGATGCAGAGTCGGTCAATGCGGTAGCTCTACAATTCCCGATTAATAGTACGGGTCTTGATAATGAAAACGACGTTGCATGGCTTTACTGGGAGCGAGATGAGTCTGGTGAACATGGATACGCTGGATTTGATACAGTTACTGTTGTTGGAAACCCTGTAGCCCAAGACTTACTCGCTTTCTTCAGGAATCTACTACAGAATTTTTCTAGGTGAGGATCACCGCGTAACGTCGGAATTGTGCTTGAATCCGTGCTTCTCAGCGAGAATACTGATATCAGCATTGGCGGTGTAATAATATACTCCTCGTTCTGGGGTGCGTTCCTCACCAATAGAGCAAGATAGCCACCGAGCGAGAGTCTTCGGTCAAGAGAGTTCATCAGTCCCGATATGTGCTGACCGATACGCGCCCTATATCGCACGCCGATTTCAACAGGTAGCTATTCCGTGACATTAGAAAGTACAAAGACTTCGGCTAATCCCTATAGAAGTGCTCTGTAGTGCTGTGTTGAATAGGCACAGGGCACGGTGATCAGAGTGGTTCACGAAGCTGTTCGATGTTCGAGACGGCGAACCTCAGAACGATCTCACGGAACTCCCGATACCAGTGGTGCGCTCGCTCGGCTCCCCGTGCGAGCGCTTGACCGACGAGTACGACGTTTCGGCCATTCACCGCTGCGAGTATCCGGCATCCCGGATCAACGCGTTGTGACCGACTGTTTCGGGCCTCGATCCCTGTCTGAGGACGAGCGGATCGAAATCGAGCTTGAGAATCTCACGAAGTTCGGCGAAACACCGGAGTCGATTCTCGGTTTCGCGGTAGCTGTGGCCGGTCGCCCGTAGCAGGCCCGTAGGATGCACCAAGTGAAAAAATGAACTCGTACCGTCCCCATCGAAAAATCGACCGATCGAATGGGGCTCGGTCCCTTATCACCGCCTGAATCAGGCAGTTTTCGTACCGTCGCGAGGGGAGACAGACTCCTCTTCGACCATGGGAGTGTCTTCACTCGGGAGGGCCGTGAGTTCGGTGTAGGCGGCGGCGAGCACGGCCGTCGAGAAGACGGTCACGATAGCACTACCAGCCTGTGCAACCACGAGTCCGACGGTCACACCCGCGATGGCCCCGAGCCCGAAGACCGCGTCGACGACGATCCCAATGAGTATCACAGCGATACCCAATAACAGGAGGCTGAAGCGGTGGCCCTTGGTGAATCCCCAGCTGCTGCTGAAGCCACTGAGGAAGTTTTCGTCCTCAACGGCGACGAAGACGGACCAAAATGCCAACGTCACCAGGAGGAAGATTTCCGGGATAATCAACGCGACAAACCCGAGAGCGACGATGATCCCGAAGGCGATGGCGCCGACGAAGACGTTCAGTGCCGCCCAACCCATCCGGCGGGTAAAGTGTTCACGTGACAGTTCCTCGGTCTCCTCGCTAACGAACACGCGGATCGCAGCGATGGATACCACGAGGGTGGCGATACCGATGAATCGCTCGATCTGGTCGTTGTCCATCGGTACCCAACTCGAACCCGCCATCGTAGAGCTGAGGATGGACGTAGCTCCGGGTGGAAATGCCGTCCTCGTCGCGGGTGAGGAACTCGTAGATATGGGCCTCCCAGCGGTCGAAGGCCTCGAATATCGCCTCGCGAAACTCGTCCAACGTCTGTAAACCATCTACCTGTATGTCACGCTAGATTTCCTCGTTGGGTTCGAATTCCAGCGGCGGGTGCGGCAACAGCCATACGCGAAACACGTAGCTGGTCATAAGGGGTGCTTTGAACAGGAAGACTGTTAGTGTTGTCCCGACAACAAGCCGGAATTTTGTGCTCTGTTGAAAACGGCACACGGCGTCGGGATTGTTCGGTATTCTTGTAGACTATGAGTATGACGGTTATCCCATCTTACTCAGAGCCTCCCTGCGGTCCTCAATTGGGCCGTAGCTCCCAACTGAGCAACCCTGCCGGCTCTCATGAGGCATTGCTCTTCTTCCCCCGCTTTGCCCTTCAGCGGCCTGTGAGTATCCTCAGAGAGTATGAGGTGATTTGCTGTTCAGACGAAATGTTTTTGTCGTTGTCCCTCAATAACCAATTGTCGAGTGTGGTCGGTAATCATTGTATCATGACATCTGTCCAGATGTCCACACTCGGCCTTGAGACAGAGGGTTTGGCCGGCCCTTACACCGGCTTTCCATAGTTGTTCTCTCCCTCCCTACAGAGTTGCCCGTTAGTAGTGGTTCAAGGGTATGTGAGAGTAGCTGAAGGAAACTGAATCCAATGTAGGATCTTACCCTTATCCCTCCGAAAATCGTTTAGAGAGATTCTAAGTGAAATAAGTAGATGATTGTGCTAACTACTCAGACAATGGTAGCAGAATCTGTCCCCAATATAGGGATCCGTCATTCGTTTTCCACACTTCTCACAGGCTCGTACTCGGTCTACTGTGTTAGATTTGTCAGTCCGCTGCATGGCATCACCCGTTGCTCCTCCCTCTTCCTTTTTCATAGATACTTTTGAAGAAATCTATCATAAAGATTTTGCAACCCGGTTCGAGGATAGAACAAGAAAAGGCGGACTGAAAAGAGAGAGAGATGTTCTCAAGAGATGCTAGTGAATTTGCAAAAATTATGGCTTGTTGTCCTTAGAGAGTAGGAGACTCCTGCTCTATTGAAAATGCGGTACGGCAGCGGGGTGAGTAGATTTTGAGCCGAGAAATCGCGCACTTCGACCGAGAAGTAGAGTGGTCTCTCACCTGTACTGGCGGTGACGATCATCGCTATCTCATCTCGATCAATTTCGGTGAGAGATGTGCTGAATTTTATCTACCAACAACCAGCGGAACGCCCCAATCCCTACGCTGTCTTCCATTTTCAATAGAGCAGAATTTTGTCGGTCAGGTCGTCAGGGTAGAGCCACGGATTCAAGATGAACCTCCACCAAACGAGACGTATGACCGACAATTCCGATAGCTCGCCCAAATTTCTTTCGTCGCTTCCGAGCCAGCCGGTCACCGACAACATCGTCAAGCAAATCGGCGAGAGCGACAACCCGAAGATCCGTGGCGCGATGGGGTTTCCTAGTTCGACACCCGGGGTGATTGAGGCGTTCTACTGGATATGGAAACGAAGACTCACGTGCTCGTGTTCGATCCGACCGCGGAGCAGTGGTGCGTCTACGAGTCTTTCGAAACTGAGGAAATGGATCACGAGGAAATGGTCGATCGTGCCAGCGAACTCGCCAACGAGTTGCTCGCCGACAGTCTCTCTACTCGCATCGCGGCCATAGATGAGACCGACTCGGACAGATGAAGATACGCTACTACGCAGATGCGGACATCCGGGAATGGTACGAGCACACGCTCGGCCTGCTGGGGACGCTGCACGACGAGCATGGTATCACCGTCGAGATCGATCGCATTGACGAACAGCATGGACCGATCACGGACTTCCCTGGCGAAGTGCGATATCCCTCACCCGAGGAAGTCTACGAACGCGATCTCAAACGGAATCGAGATCTGAATCAGACCATTGACCCGACGCCGTCGGACGGATTCAAGCGGTACGGGACACTCGATATTGCCGGCAACATCGCGGTCGTCGATGACGAGGGAACCGTTCAGTGGGCCTCGACACTCCCTGGGTATGCTCGCGGCTACGGGCCAGGTGTCGAATCGCGGACAGCGATGGACTTTCTGGAGGACATCGCCACTTCTCCGAGCAACCGGATCTGTGTCGAGTGTCTGCATCTGCTGGACGGGAACGAGTCGTTCTGTCCGAACTGTGGCCACGAACTGTCGTAGCCCAGTACGTTGGATCGGCAACTGTCGGCGTTGCGGTCCCTGACGATCACGTCGTCGCGTCGCACCCGGTTCCTCTTGTGGCTGACTGCAGAAACGAGGTTCACGCCGATTATCACGTCGCGAAGAACGTCGGCTTCAAACACGCCCGGTCGGAGCAAAAGTCTCCGTCCGGACGGGCAAACCGTCAACTTGCCCTCAAGCAGGGAACACTGAGCGCGAATGGTGAGTTTTCACCTGCCTCCGGCGAGAGCCGCGACGGCCAGAGTGGGAGTTTACCTGCAAGCTCCGCCCTTTAGGGCAGAGAAGCTGACTTTCGAAGCTATCGAATGCTGGCGCTGGCCGATGATATGCTAGAACTGCCTGATTACACCGACCGACTATAGCAATACAACACTGAGTCTACCAACACCTCACTCGCGACTGCAGCCGGAACGAATGCTCTCCGTCAGAACTCGGTGACGACCTCGATCCCATGTGTTTCGTACTCTGTCATCGCGGCGAGCCGATTTGATACGTCCGACAGTGCCACACGGTTGGTGACGAGCGCTCCCGGATCAACTCGCCCGGACTGCACTAGCCGAAGCAGCTCATCGTATCGCGAGGGCGGCATCCCCCGGGACCCGAGGAACGAGACGTCCCAGCGGGTCACCTGGTCGATCGGGAGCGCAAACTCGCCACGCTCAGCGTCCGTCGTCAATCCAAGCTGGACATGCGTTCCGCGGGCCCGGAGACTGGCTAGGCTGTTGCGACACGTCTCTGCCCGTCCGAGAGCATCGATCGAGACGTGAGCGCCGCCATTGGTCACGTCGTCGATTGCGTCGGGGACAGACTCCTCGTCAGCACGAACCGTGGCATCTGCACCGACGTCGCCTGCCATCGACAGCGGAGCGTCACGAACGTCGACGGCGACCACCCCTGCGCCGAGCGCGGACGCTATCTGGACGGCCGCGAGACCGAGTCCACCACAGCCGTGCACCGCAACCCATTCGCCGCCAGTGAGCGATACCCGATGGGCGAGCGCGTGAAACGCCGTTACGTACCGACAGCCGAGAGCTGCCGCCGCATCCATGGTAACCTCGTCGGGGAGCCGAGTGAGATTGAACGCGGCGTGTGGTACGTGAATCTGTTCGGCGAACGCCCCCGGGACAGTCTCCTCGAAACCGAGAGCGTAGCCGTCTATACAGACGTTACCATGCCCGTTCCGGCACTGGTGGCACGTCCCGTCGCCAAGATTGAATGGGACCGCAACTCGATCACCAACGTCGAGTGCAGTCACATCGGCTCCGACGTCGACGATGTGACCGGCCGGCTCGTGCCCGAGAATCTGACCCAGCGGAACCTGATCATTGGCCCACTCGCCGTGGCCTTGCCACGCGTGCCAGTCGCTCCGACAGATACCACACGCTTCGACGTCAACGACGACACCATGGTCGGCGACGTTGGGTTCAGAAATTTTCTGGAGTTCGAGCGGTTCACCATAGGACTTGAGTACCGCGACTCGCATATCGGCCATGCGAGGTGAATGTGGTCAGCTAACTTATAAGGCGCTAAAGGGTGGAGCTTGCAGGTGAACGAAGACCTCCGGAACGTTCGATGTGCAAGGTTTGCACATAGACGCTAACGTTTATGAGTCCGTGTGCAGAATATGTGCATAGACTCATGAGCACTGATCGAGACACCCAACGCGTTCATTTTCACTCGCCGGAACACCTCATCAAGCGAGTCGACGCTATCGCAACCATCTTCGACAAAGACCGAACAGACGTCCTCAACGAGGCGCTTCGCGAGTACGTCGATGAGACCGCCAGCGACGACTCATTTCAGGGCATCGTCGCCAACGAGTACTACGAAGACCGATTGGACTTCGAGACGACCAAGCAGCTCGTCGGAGCCGATGTTGCCCAACGATTCCGGCTATTGAAGCGTGATATCGACCGTGAACCACTTGACCTGCCTTCTCCGAGCGACACCGATATCTACGATGGTGACCGCCAAACCGCCGATCCGGCTGAATCCGACACCAACACGCGAGACTAACCGCGCTCTCCACTCCAAGTCCCTCCAATGCAGACCACCGTTGCCGATACGAGCGCACTCATCAGTCTGGCCGTGCCAGCAGCCGACGCAACGTACGATACGACGACCGATCCAGACCCATTACAGCTCTTTCTCACCTCCTGTACTGTCCACGTGCCGACACAGGTCGAGACTGAGCTACGAACCACCGCGCAGTACACCGACATCCATGCGGCTGCCGCGACGAACGTTCTTGCCGCGAGCGCTCACTATCACGTTGAGGATCCGCTCCAGCGGTCAGATACCCAGAGTTCGCTCCCCACGTACGGGCTCGATGAGGGCGAAACCGCTGGAATTATCCTCGCGAACGCACGCGATGTCGATGGGTTCCTCACCGACGAGTTCGCGGGGACGAACTTCGCACTCATCCATGCTGCACTTACTGGATCGCGGATTGTTCCCGCCCCATGTCTGGTCTGTGACTACGCGCGCAACGAGCACATAACCGCGGCGGAGGCACGACAACTGCTCTCAGTCATGGGGCGCCATCGAAGCTGGGGGAACAATCCATACATTCAGCAACTCTTGAAAGCGCTTTGAATTTCTGCTATCGTTCGATCGTCATCATCGGGCCATCGTAACTAATCCACTTATATTCGTGTTCAATTCTTGACTTGTTCTGAAGCACTGTGTATTTGTTATTATCCTCGAACATCGGAACCTCTTCGATGTCGCCGGTCCCCTGTTCTGAAGCCATCGTTCGGGTTTTGCGGTAATATAAACCGGATTCCTGTGACGTGAAACTCCGAGGATCGGTGCTAATCCCTATAGGTGCATCATTGAGTGGATCTTCCTGTTTCAGTCGTGGTGTCGGGGAAACCAAACGGCTCTCGGAAGACTATGCCGGTGCGGGTTCTTCGCCCTCGTCGGTCGCCGTCGCCTCGACTTCGATTTCGATTTTTACCGACTCGTACGGGACGTAGGGTTGCTTCGCGCGGCCGTCCTGCTCGAAGTAAACGATCTCGTAGTCGGCGAGCAGGTTCACGTCGTCGGCGGTCTCTTTAACGCCGCGATCGAGCCGATCGGCGAGGTCGCGAATGCTGTCCGGACGCTCGGTCATGACGCTCCGAAGAAGTTCGAGTCGGCGGGTGGTGAGCAACTTCCGAAGCATCTCTGGATCTTGAAAGTTGATGACGTGCGGGACTGTCTCGCCGGCCTGCCAGTCCTCTAGCCGCTCGCGTGAGGATGCCCGAGCTTTCTCCTGGGGATTCGCGGTGATCCGCAGCACGGGCGGATACTCGGCGTCTTCGGGTCCCATGTCGAAGGGTTCGCTGTCGATACTGTCGTCGACGTCAGGCGTGTCGTTGGTCATGAATTTCGTCCATTTTCTCGTGAAATCGCGAAATGTGATCGTTGATGGTCGTATATTCGATACTCTCGGCACCCTCACGGGTGTGTTGGTGATGGGTACTTACGTTCGGGTGATCGGGATAGTTGTCGAAGCGTAGTAGCGCGTTCCATCCGCGGCCATGTCCTGAAAGCTGTATTTGAGGCCGAGCGGATAATTGTCGCTTTGCGGCACTTGTAACACCTTCATTCGGTATCGGTCTCCGTTCGGGTAGGTATCTGTCTCTCTCTGAACACCTCGGTCGTTGGTGCCATCGACTACGTAGGGGTTGAACCCCTACAAAGATAAGCGTTGGGACGTAGGCCCACCACCCACATGATATAGGGATTCGCAGTGGTGTTCATACTTTCTAATGTGCCAGATTCGTGACTGACTGAGATCAGCGTGCGAGATACAGAGGCTGTATCCAGCAAAAGATCGTAATTATTTATCTAGCCGATTTCTGCTGGAGTAGAGTACATTGCGACTGATAATGCCTCTTCTCGGGGGATAAATTCTAACTATTTGTGAGACGATTTCTTCACACTTTGACCAGGGCGCATCTCAAATGGCAATCCAAGCGATGTCGAGCAAGATGGAACTGCTCGATTCGGCCAATGTAACTGAAACAGGCAGCCGAATATAGCGCTGCATCGATCCAGCGTGGAACTACACAGACACGAATAGTGCCGATGCCAAACGGAATTACCCTACTAATGCCAGTAGCACACCGATAAAGATGAAGAGGTTGAGTACATTTTGTCTAGCAACAGTACTGGAGCTGGATTCATAAATATCAATACCGCCCCACCGATGCTGCGATGAACGCATGCGAAGCCTTATTTCTCGCTCTCGATCGGTATGGATCAAAATACCGAGATCACTATAGAGTGGATGGGTCGCTGCCTATGCAGCAGAAACCCTTCTGCCGGAGTGGGCCTGTAGATTAAGTGAGTACGTTGCCAATACTCTCGATATGCGCGAATACGTCTTTCTCCTCGAATACGATCGTGATGTCCATCCGATACGCGATTTCTTCATCGACCATCCGGAGATCGTAGCGACAACCCTCAACATGTCGGTCACTTCTGATGGCGGTTGGCGGGTCGAGCGGGTTACCGGCTCCGAACAGGACCTCAACGCGCTCGAATCCGTCTATTTCGACCAGCACTGTAACGACTGTACGTACCCCACACCTGACTGCGACGCAACGCCCTCATACCAGGTTATCGAGCAGGAACCAACCGCGCGAACGATCTACCGGCACGTAACAGATATGAGCTACTGTTCTTCGCTCGGCTATCTCGCGTATGAGACCTTCGGAGATGGACTTGTGTTCGACGCGACTCAGCGTGGCCCGTACTACGAATGGCGCGTGCTCATCCCAACTGATCGAGATGTCGGCGCGTTCCGCCGAACGCTGCAGGAAGACCTTCCGGATGGTGTCACGCTCGCCGTTCGTCGGGTCGGCACACCCGAACGCTGGGCGGGGATTCGCCAGCCACAGTATGGTACGGACCTGCCCTACAAGCAGCGCCAGGCGCTCGAAGCGGCCGTGCGAATGGGCTACTATGACCACCCACGTAACGCAACGCTGGAGGACCTCGCTACTGATCTTGATCTTCCGGTAACGACGCTTCGTTACCGATTGCGCCGAGCCGAGGCGTGGGCGGCCACGGTTGCCCTCGGCGAAGTTGGAGCCAGCCTCGACGCTATCAATGCTGACGAACTTGAGCGATCCGAGAGCATCTCAGCGCCGGTCGTGCCGACAGGCGAAGACTGACTGCAGTAAGTCCGTTAGTTTGCTCCCCGATCTCGCACTGATAGTAGTGATATGGTCAGTATCATACTGATAGCTCCGCGCTAATCAACTCAATTTCGAGTCGCGTTTACAATAATACGAACTCAGTCTTATCGAGTGTCGTGCCTACAGATCATACATGACACCGGAATCGAACCCATGGGGAATCTCTCCGCATCAGTATTCACTGAAACGGAATCGTCGAGTCGATGGTTCCGTTAGCGAGGTCCAGAGATGAGTTCCCTCTCGAGCGAGCCCTCGACCATTGAGTCCATCGGCATATTTCCCATACTCGGTGCGATCATGTTCACCTACTCTCACCTCTCGCGAATGCCGATAGGAGGACGGGGCATCTCACTGAAAGGGATGGATACCGACCTACCCGCGCAACACCCCAGTAGATCGGGCTGTACGGTATGCCCACGCTGTAAAACCGACAGCAGCTCAGTGTATATCTATTGTAGCAACTGTGTGAACCGACTATGAACATGATAGTCAGTCAGGTTCGCGTATTGGTAGACGAGTCGACGGTCGGCCATCTGATCGTGTTCGCCATAGCAGGCTTCGGCACGCTGGCGATCTTCGGGGAACTTGCTGCCGTGGTCGGTCTTAGTACTTTGACGCTCCTGCTGTTTTGGTTCATTGGAACGGCGGTGGCTGTCCAGTCCATGTTTAGTGTCGGTGGACAGGTCCAACCGCTTATCGGGGGAATATAGGTGCGCTTACCTCTTCGATCAGACCAACAGAATGCTGGCCTATTCGGGGTGTACTGCGTGATTGGAGCACTCGTGTTTGTGGGCTCAAAGATGGGCTT
This sequence comes from Halococcus sediminicola, assembly GCF_000755245.1. Classification (NCBI taxonomy): domain Archaea; kingdom Methanobacteriati; phylum Methanobacteriota; class Halobacteria; order Halobacteriales; family Halococcaceae; genus Halococcus; species Halococcus sediminicola. The sequence continues at coordinate 67,159 of NZ_BBMP01000023.1, forward strand.
GCCATATGCGCCACCCCTTGTCCTCGCTGCCCTCCGCCTTGACGTCGCCGGCTTACTGTTAGTTCCGATTGTTGCTTTCCAGTACGAGTATTGGCTTCCTCAAACCCGCCGTGACTTCATCGGAGTGACCCTGACTGGCGTTTTTACTCTGGGAGCAACGAATACGCTACTATTGGCTGGCCAACAGTATATCAGTAGTGCAGTTGGAGCGATCGCCTATAGCCTCATGCCAATGCTAATGACGGCTTTTGCTGTGCTGATCCTCCCAGCCGCGGGCCTTGATCGATCCGATGTGGTGGGGATCGGTCTCGGATTCATTGGAGCACTCATTGTTGCTAATCCGACCCCAGCGGCCCTCCTGACGTCCCGGGTGGTCGGGGTCGGTATTATGCTCGCAAGTGTTGTGGTATTCGCACTGGGCAGCGTACTGACTCAGCGTCTCGATCCATCAATGCCGCGAATCACGCTGACCGCCTGGGGAGCACTGTTAGCCGGTTTGTTCAATCACGCGGTGACTCTCCGATTTGGTGGGTCGCTGGCTGACGTTGAGTGGACTGTACAGATGGTGTACGCACTATTCGTGCTTGGAGTTATCGCAACAGGAATCCTCTACGTAACGCATTTCGAGCTCATCAATCGCATTGGACCCTCACGAGCAAGCCTAAATTTTTATGTACAACCAATCGTCGCTGCCCCACTGGGCTGGGTGATATTCGGCCGTCAGGTCACCGTCAGTGTCTTCATCGGATTTCTCATCATCGTCTTGGGGTTCGCGCTTATCGAGTATCAATTGGTGATTCGCATATGGCGGAAGTTTATCGGTATTGGTACCCAAGAGTGACACTGAGCGATCACCGGTCTCTAAGGGTATTTCATAGCTCCCTTGGGACCGGTCCATAGGTGGAACAAGCACAAGCCACGAAGCCAGTGGAACCGGTTCCCACACAACTGCACGAGGTTGTGCGTCGGAGTATCGAAATACTGACCCTCCATCTCAAACAATCAACCCCTGATTTTGGTGTACAAAATGTTGGGATCACTCGCTGACTTTCCCCTGAAATGCAACCGTCGGGTGTGCAAGATACGCGCTCTGTAGTCAGCACCCTCGTTCAGAACTACCGTATCTCTGCCAGCTCTCGCCTGACTGATTCAGAGGTTATAGTCAGCAAAGAGGCCACAACGAATCCGTCTAGCCGACTTCTGCAGGCGTAGGGCCAATTGTGACTGATAGTGCTCTTAGAAAGAAACAAGATATGAAATAGGGTTTCACAGACTACCGAAATCGATATCGATTGCATACCAATCAAGAACCAAGACTAAGACCGTTCCAATAAACGCTAACACACCGAATTCTCCGATTGTTACCAATGTCCAGTCAACCCCTTCAGTACCAGAGAGTTCCGCAATCGGTGCACGGAGTGCTCCGAAAACCAAGACAACAAGAAATGCTAGCGTTGCTTCTCGATTTCTCTTGAGTAGTCCTCGGATGAGGCGGGCAACAGTGAACAGACCTACCAGACCACCCACGAGAAACGTGAAGACCTCCCGACCAGGGGCAATAACCGTTTCAAACGCACCACCGGTAACCACTCCACCGATCCCATCCAGGAAGCTGTTGAGTGAATCATACATTGGAATATACTGGCCGAGAATAATCAACAGCAGAGAGCCAGAAATCCCGGGCAAGATCATCGCGCTCACTGCGATTGCGCCGGCAACGAAGACAACCACAAGGCCACCCTCTTCGAGCAGTTGTACACTACCAGAAAGCACGAATGCAAGAGAGAACCCCACGATTGCCACCAGCCATTGACCAGTCGTATCTATCGTAAGTTCTCGCCAAAGAATCACTGCGGAAGCGGCGATGAGGCCGAAAAACAACCCAAAGAGGAGCACAGGAACACGTGCCGCTGCATACTCGACGACCCGTCCAACAATGACCACTGCTGTGGCGATCCCAGTGAGCAAGGTGGCAACGAACATCGCATCGAACTCCCTGAGAATCAGCTTGGCGTGGTGTCTCGAACTTCCGGAGCCGATTGGCAATACTGCTTTGCACAGATCGAAAGAGCGGGAGGGAGTAATTGCTGTGATAGCCTCGATTAAGCGTCCATAGATCCCTGCAATAAGTGCGACCGTTCCACCAGAGATACCAGGAACAGCGTCGGCGCTTCCCATCAGGATGCCAATAATGAAGACTTTCGCAGATGCCCGAAACGTGGACAGAGACTCCGTAGTGATCGTCGCACTTGAAGGCACATCTTGATTTGGCGGTGTCACTGATTTAGCGTCAACCGGGTAGTGTAAGCTATTTCTGATTTTCGTATAGGGATTTAATGTCTCAGAAAGCTAAGGGCAGGCATGGAGTGGTTGAGCGTATCCGGTAGGACACTCCTCTACACTGGAGTGCTGTTTCTCTTTTTCTGGACGCTCATCGGCCAATATGTCTATCGAGAAGCAAAGAGGGAGCAGCGTTCGTCTCCTCAGCTACGTGGACTCGGCTGGGGAGTGCTTGGCATAATCGGTGTGTTCGGCTACCTCGCTAATATTAAAACCGGTGAAAAGAACCGTCTGTGGTGGTTAGGACTTTCATTACTGCTGTTTGTCTTTTGGGCAGCGGAACCTCTTATCCAGCAAGGGCCGCCCGGTTGGTATGCGTGGGCGGGGTTCTACGCTGGACTGTTTATCTTATACTGGCAATTCGATCTTGAGCCACTTGATGATTCAGGAACGCAGTCAGGCACCGGATAGTGTATTGGCTGTATTTACTACTTCAGCAAGCGATGAATGTCGGGGTTGATATCGACGAGCGAGAGCACCTCCTGACCGTGATACCCGTCGCGAGACCCTCACAGCACCTCCGGAGCCGTCGGCACTGGCGGGATAAGAATGAGCTAAAACCTGCAAGATACGCGTCTTGTATCTTACACCTCCGGAATTAACCTCCCCAGGGCTGGCAGATTTGGTGTGCGAGATAGAGAGGCTTAGTCAGCACAATCATAAGCCACGGGCGGATTAACTCTCTATCCATATGTCAAGATCAGTCTTCATAGAGGGCGACAGTGTCGACCTGCGAACTATTGAAGAGGATGACATCGAATTCCTCCAAGAGAGTATCAACCATCCAGCTGTGCGTCAGTACGCAGGAGGCGACCTACCGTACAACCGCCAGCGCTACGAGAAGGAGTGGTTTGATCCTATCTCTGACGGTGAATTTGTGGAATTGCTTGTCTGCGAGGGCGACGAGCGCCTCGGGAATGTCTCGCTTGCGCCAATCAATGAACGGCGCGGCTGGGCCAATCTCGGATACTGGATTTATCCTGATCATCAAGGAAAAGGAGCTGCGACCGAGGCTGCCCAGCTGGCGATCACTCACGGTTTCGAGGAACTGCGGCTTCACCGAATCTCAGCTGCAATTGTTGCGTCTAACGAGGCTTCGAAGCGGATCGTGGAGAAGCTTGGATTCGTTCACGAGGGCACAAAGCGAGACGATGCGTTTCATGATGGTGAACACGTTGATAGAGAAATGTACTCAATCCTCTCCCAAGAGTGGACCGCGTGAGCGGACGAGAGGGAGGAATACGAGTATCCGCTATGAAATACGCGCTCTGTATTCAGCAGCGATTGCACGGACTGCCGAGTTTCTGGCAGGAGCGGCGTGCTGGATAGAGAGGATATATCTCGCACCTAGCCTCTGTTGCTCTCTTGCCCTCTTATCGAGGAAAAAGGCGTCTTCGTTACTTTTCAGGCGCGCTCGACAAGGCGCTCTAGATTGAGGTGACCGGCTCCGTGGTAGGTTTCGCCCCCGGGCGCGTCGCTTGCAGTTTCTTGGATGAGGCTCTCGACTTCCTCGACGCTCGCGTCGGGTCGGAGCGAGCGCACAAGTGCGACCGCACCCGCGACCTGTGGGGCAGCCATCGAGGTGCCCGCCTTCCAGCCGTACCCCGGTTCCGTGTCGACGATTTCGCTCGGCCTGTTGACTGGGTCGTCCTCGTCGTCGTCCGGTCCATCCTCGTAGGTCGTCTTCACGATGGTCGAGTAGACGAGGTCGCGTTCGGCTTCGGGAATCCGGTCGAGCGCGTCGAGGTCGGCGTCGCCGCCCGCGGCGCTCACGTCGACGGCGTTCCCGTAGTTGGTGTAGAACGCCGGGGAATCCGTCGGGTCCTCCAGCCGGTTGCCCGTGAGCCACTTCGCCTCGTTGTCGCTGTGCTTGCCGCCCCAGCCACAGCCGATGGGACCGGTCGCGGCGACGCCGAAGACACCCTCGGCCTCCGTGGGTATGCTGAGGGTGTTTTCGGGGTTCATGTTGAGTTCGTCGTTGCCTGCGGAGTTGACGATGACCGTCCCCTGCGAGCGGACGTATTCGGCAACCTGTTCAGCGATGCGCAACTCCTCGGTCAGGTAGGGATACTCGTCGACGTAGACGTACGGCGCGGGGAAGCCGACGCTGTAGTTGATGGCGTCACAGCCCGCCTCGGCGGCTTTCACCCAGCCGGCGTAGCCGTCGCCCTGTTTGCCCTCCTGACCGGAGAACATCCGGTAGGAGACGATTTCGGTGTCCGGGGCCGTTCCGAGGACCCCGCCATCGGGACCGTCGTTGCTGTTGGTCGCCGCGATGATACCGGCGACGTGCGTGCCGTGGCTGCCGGCCCCATTGGGCCGCCAGTCGTAGGGGTCCTCGGAAACGTTCTCCGAGAGTTCGTCGTTGACGACGTCCGCGAGGTCGGGATGGGCATCGTAGACACCGGAGTCAACGACGGCGACGCGAGTACCTGTACCGGTCGTCGTGTCGTGGATGGATTTACCGCCACCCGGTTTGTCGGTGAGTTCGTTGCTGACGTCCTGTTCGCGTTTGTCCCATTGGAACTCACTGTTTTTCGGGGCGCCATCGTGGTTGTGACTCGACCCCTTGCCGTCGGTGGTCGGTCCTTCGCGTGATTTGACGGCACCGGTGCGGTCGTCGCCTCGGTCGATGACGCGATCGGGGGCCGTCGTGCCGTTCACACGCTCTTGATCGCCGCGTGCGACGAGGACGTCGGCCTGCGAGAGGTCGTGGATGATCTCGACGTCGTCAGGAACCTCTGAACGGTCGACATCGCGGAGGTTGATGAAAAAGCGCGAGTCGGAGGGAGCTGCTGTTGCGGTGCCCGCGCCGAGCGTTGCAGCACCGAGTGCTGTGCCCGTCAACCGGAGGAACGACCGCCTGTTGTGTCGGACCATGACAAGCCATATTACTGCCTGAAGCATTGTTAAACATTAGGACCGTATTCGCTGAGGTTAGAACCTCAGCTGTGCAACATGTACGCAAGTGTATCACTACAACTGTCGTCCTGAAGTAGCGAGCACGAGTAAACCGCGAAACCACATCTCTGCGTGCAACTCCGCGCGGTTTCACGCCGACAGAACGCCAATCCTCATTTTGCGCATCAACCATCGCGACCGAGAGCGCTCGATGTGCAAAACGAGCGCCGAACCCGTCGGTTTCGTGTCCGTAAATCTATAGCAGTCAGACGAGTGCGCGACAGACAGCAGACAGCAGCCGACCCATTCACCCGAGCAGAACGCCTTTGCGAAGGCGATGTACAAAATTAGCCCGTATGAGAATCGAAACTGGCGGGAAGTACGCATGCGAACCGACCTCTACGACGACGCCGGCGACGCGCTCGGCGAGAGCACCCGCTCCGGCGCGGTAGATGGGGCCTGTGAGTTCACGACCACGATGCTACCCGCTCTCCAGGAAGCCGTTGACTACCCGGACATGACGTCGGAGTTGGCCGACGTGCTCTCGACGAGCGTGGTTGACGTCGAATACGAGGTCTCGACCGGCGTGAGTGTGCGCGGCTCCGACCCGTAGAATCAAGTCGTCGCACTCGCACCGTTCGCCCGTTCCAGCCGAATGCTCTCGCGGTCATGTCTATAGGATTATCGGAGCAATCCATAGTTTTGCACGAGTCTTCTCCAGTAGTTGGGAGATACAGCGTGCGAGATAGAGAGCGTGTATCTCGCACCTAGCCGTTATCGCTATTCTCAGACTGACCTGCAAGCAGAAGAGTGGCTGCTAATAGGGGAAGAGAAAGCGAATCGCCTCTAGTAGGTCACAATTCAATGCTTAAGACAGACGATGGCGATGTGTCGGTATGGAGTGCACATTTTGTTCTATTGTCAAGGGTCAGGAAGACGCTGAAATCCTCGATGAAACGGACGAAACGCTTGCATTCGCTCCTCTCGAATCGTTTTCTGAAGGGCACTTACTGGTAATCCCCAAAGAGCACTACGAAAATTTATTCGATATTTCTGAAGCAACGCTCGGAGCGGTGATGGAGCACACAAGAACTATCGCTGAATGTCTCTACGACCGCGATTTTGACGGTATGAACTTACTACATGATAGCGGACGAGCTGCCCAGCAGTCTGTACCACATTTTCATATTCACCTTGCCCCACGCCGTTCTGGCGATGGGTTAGACCTCTGGCCAGAGAATTCATACGAAGAGTCGGACTTCGACCGCACTTACCAAAACATTAGAGCGGCACTTGAAAACCGAGATTCATCATAGCTACCTCATCCACGAATAGACGCGTGCTACCCTCGGCTCCTCTGGGGCCGCCCCGGCACTGGCAGGATAAACATGAGCTGGAACCTGTAAGATATGCGCCCTATATTCAGCACCGCTTATACGAACTGCCGAGTTTCCAGCAGGAGCCGCGTGCTGGATAGAGAGGTTGTATCTTGCATATCGACTCGCGCTCAACGATGAGATAGACTACGTAGAATTAGGACTGCGCTCTTCTCGCCGTACAACCCGTGTAGTTGCCAGATAGACAGGTTTCACGAGCTTCAGGCTTATGCTTATCCCGCCAGCCCGCCGGATCGCAGGAACCATCCTACAACCAGCGACGAGCGATTTCGCGGGCTATTGTCGCTGGTATAGTTACTACGAGCACCACGAAAACCACTTCATCAACTAGAAGACCAGAATCGCTCAACGCAGTGTAGAATACGAGGACACCCAATGCGAGAACACCAACGACAGTCGCCACATAATCCGGGTCAGTCCAAGAAGTCGGAAAGCTTCCCGATGACATACTGACGTATCCGATGGTTGCTCCGTTATGGCTTTCTATACAGATGTTCAAAATGTCTGCCATAGCTAGGAGACAACCCAATGAACACTCACTACACCCTGTAAGCAGCCACTCGGCAATTTACCACCGAATTGCTACATAAAGAGCGTAGCCTGTTTACAGGGTAGTTCTTTCAGCTATCTACGGTCAGTTGTTCATGCTAATCATTATTCGCAGCCGAGGTGGTGGATTCATTTCGTGAAGACTTGTTGGAACTCCATACCCACTTCTCGCTCGCGCCGAATCCCCATAGTACGCCTACACCGACTTTGAGAACGTTCGATATCACAGGGTCAATCACAAAAATTTCGACAAAAACAATCTGCGCTATCGAACCAATACCAACCCCAACAACCCGCGTCGCGCCGTATTTGATACCACGCCAGAACCATTGAACAATACCGGCTGCACCACTATCTTTCCATGTCCAACTATCGTTCATCACGTAGTTGGCAAAAATACTCACCCCGCTGCCGAGAAGTCCAGCAATGATGTACTGAATACCGATTCCATTGAATGCGAGTACGAAGATAATCTGATTGATCGCAAATCCGAGTGCGCCAACGAGAAGATATCGCACTAGACGCTTGTTCTGCGGACTGAATAGTGAGCGTTTGTGAAGAGTATCGAGGATGCTCATAGGCAGATCTTCATATCACGGAACACCCCCGCGAATCATATAGTTGTGGTGATTAGTTGATGCGATAATCAAGATTCAGCAGTGCATCGTGTAAGGTGTATTCTGGCGGTCGTTCCCGCGATCTCGGGAGCCTCACGGCCCCTACGGGGCCGCGGCGCGGGCGGGATAAGTATGAGCGTGGGGACGTGCAAGATACGCGCTTTGTATCTCGCATCTCTGTATGAAATTCTCCAGTCGCTGTTAGGATTGTTGAGAGATAGAGAGGATACATTCAACAAGCACTTGTTAGTGGGTTCTCGTTTTCAGTGATTGAATAGTCATTAGGTACCGGGGGCGAATTTACCGAAGTTCTTTCTCCATATCAATCATTTTCATATCTGCGGAGGCCGCATCAACGACAATTGATTTCTGGTGGGCACCGATCTGTTCGTAGCCAATCCGTTCATAGAACGGTGTTGCATTCATCGATGCTTCGACGTACAGTGAGTCAATTCCATGAGAGCGAACTCGCGTATCGATCTCATCACTTAGCATTGTTGCAATCCCTTGGTTCTGGTACGTGGGGTCAACGTACAGCTTGTTGAGTTCTACCCCCTCGAATGACGCCTCTGCCAACCCGACGATCTCATCATTAGCTTCTGCTATTAGAAACACTACCTTTGGATCGTTGATTGCGTAGGTGGCTGACGAAGCTCCAGCTGCCCAGAGTGCGAGTTCTTCCTCGCTGTAAGCTGCTCCCTCGATACCTTGGATGGACGCCACATGGGCCTTGGAAATTCCCGCACTGTCTCCTTCTCGCCCGTGACGAATCCGTACCATGACTAAACTTGTCGATTGGATATGTAATATGCCTATCGTACCTTATGAACTGAACTCTTCATATATATGGCGCTGGAGTACACAGAGTCCAGTGATTGATACGCGCTCTGAGTCGCTCACGCTGATTTCAGCGATACAGGAACCTATCATATGAGAAAGTCCGAACACTTCCGCGGATTACTATCAGGTTCCTCGTGAAGGGATACCTGTCTGTCGTCTAAGGATGCCCCGATCTCGACGGCAGCGGTGGTTCCGGGTATCTGGCTAGCAGTACTCTCGCTCGTGCTTACAGCGCTCTCGAGAGTGACGATAGCATTCGCGTCGAACCCGTAGTGCACTGCGACGAACCCACGCCATCGATCCAGTGCCGGCAGTGCAGCGAACACCTCGTCGATATCGACCTGTCCGGCGAACAGCTCGTAATCGGGGTTGAGGCCAAGATCAAGCGCGATGTCGTAGAGTACGTCGTCCCACCGGGACGCCGGCGTGGGACTGCTTTCGTCGCTGTCGGCCGTCCGTGGGGCGTCGACGTCAGCGAGCGGCGACCACCACGGGATGAGCCACGCCTGCCACTTCTTGTGGCCGCCATTCCCAACCGACTCGACCATACCGACGGCCGCCAGTTTGTCGAGATGGCGGTCGTAGGAAGATTCGGAGATGCCAGCCCGCTCGACGATCGCTGACCGACCGAGTGGTTCGTCGGCGACCAGTAGCGTCTTCAGAGCCTTCCGCATCGTCGACGGGAGTGATGGACAGAGACGGGCGGCTGGTAGCCGGGCGAGACCCGACGCAACATCGTCGGTGGTGAGCGGTGCGCTCGCTGAGCGAGCGCTAGCGATACTGAGCAACGCCTCGGCGAGGCCATACGGTGAACATCGGCCCATCTCTCTCCCGAGCGTCGCGGTCGCCAGCCGGACGAGTCTGCGCCGTTGGTCAGAATCGAGTGTCGCGAAGCCCTTCCGGTCGGCGTGGCGGTCGACGACGCGGCGCAGCGCCCCGTACGCGTTGCCGTCGACGACCGGAATCGTGAGGCTGACGCCGCGCTCGGTGCCCTCCTGGATGGTCTCACGAACGTCGGTCGCTTTCGACGCGATAGCCCGTTCGATGTCCTCACGGAACGTCGAGGCGGTCGGTCCCGAGACTACCCACGACGCTGTGAGATCGGCGGTCGGGTCGTCGTCGAACTCGTAGCCCATTCGGTGTTTGAGCTTGTCAACTCGCTCCTCGTACAGCAGGCGATAGACACTATGGACACCGTAGGCGGCGTTTTTCGGCACCGTGTGTTTGAAGAAATCGAGAAAGTCCTGATACCTGCCCTCGCCGGTCCGTAGCTGTGCGGTATCGGGGACACGAATGTGGATTGTGATATCGACACCGACCGCCCGATAGAGCTGTGTCGCCGACGCGAGCAGGCCATGGGCGTCCCGACAGAGATTGCTCCACGCGGTCGCATCGCCATCCATGACGTCGCCGAGCTTCGCGAGCAATCGGCGACGAATCTCGCCGTAGCGCTCGCGGAGGCCGTCGTAGTTCTGTTCGTCCTCGGAGAACCAGCCGATTTGCGCACCGAGTCGGAGCACATCGTTGGTCGCGTTCTCAAGCGCGCCATCGTAGAGTTCGTCAAGCTCGTCGCCGATTACCGAGGGTGGGAGCACCTTCGAGAACATCTGCTTGCTGAGTAAGGCGCTCGTGACGCGGACCAGTGTGGCGAGGGGGCCACCCCACTGGACGACGACTTGGGCGTGATCGTCGAAACAGGAGACGTAGCTCACTTCGCCGTCTTCGAACGGTTCGACCGGCTCGTCGACGAGGGTGATGCCCTCGGTCTGACGGCCGGCGAGGAGCCGGTCGTGCATTGCCCAGGCGTCGAGACGACCCTCAGGACCACCGAGCCACTGTGTGTAGCCATCGGCGGAAGCGTCACCGGTCGCCGCGAGCCAGTCTTCCGCGGTTGGAGCGGCCGCCGGCAGCGAGTGTGCCGACGACGAGGCGGCCGCACTCGACACAGCACCGCTACCGCCACCGCCGGTGGTTGGGGTGGACCTTTCTTCGGCGTCGGCACGACACACTCTACTTGTTGTGTCGTGAGGGGTGCGAGTAAGGTCGTTATTGAACTGGCTCTGCTCAGGATGGAAAACACGATATTCCGGGCCGATAAGCTCCTGTGCGGCCGTTCCAGTTTCTGTGAGCGAAACGCGATTGTATTTCGGCCGAGTGTCGATGGCGAGGAGATCGTGCTCGTCGGCGAATTCACGAACGTAGCGGTCGATTGCCCCCGCCGAAAGCTCGATCTCGCTGTCGGCTTTGAGGTCGCGCACTTCGCGCTCGCCGGCCGGGTCGAGCGCCGCGAGCAGCCGGAGGCGGCCACCGCCAGGGGTGAACTCCCCGATGGTGTTCCACGCCGCCGAGAGCGCGCTCTCGCTCGCCTCATCGGGGGCTGGGTCCCGGTGGGTATCCCCGGCGTCAGTAAGATGCTCGTCGTACCAGTCGGGGTGGGTGCGTTCGAGATGGGCGTCGAGTCGTGGCGAGCAGATGAGTCGGATGTCCACCACGGCGGCGAGCACTGCGAGCGTGTCGCAAGCGCGGGCGGCCGTCCGTTCATCGTCGATGGCTTCCCACGCGGGGCCATCGAGGCTGACGACGATCGTGGGTGTCTGCTCGCCGGCGGCGAGTAATGGGATGATCGTCTCCTGCAGGGCGTCGAGGCCGGTCGGCGCACCCGGTAGATCACGCGTGCCGACACCGGTGATCTCGTCGCGAGCGTAGTCGTAGAGGTCGCGTTTGCGCTCGCTCAACTCGTCGGGTTCGACGTCGGCGTATGAAATCGCGAACTTCGCGAGGGCGTCGGTGAACGGGTGGGTGGGCGTCGTCGCCGTTGGTGCAGTGCCGACGTTGTGGGTCTCGAACAGGGCGGCCGCGAACCCGTACGGTCGGTTATGCTGGAGGGTTCGGGGGTCATGCTGAACGGCGAGTTCGCGTGTGGTATGGGTAATCGTTGGGAGGAGCGCGTCGAGAACGGCCGGTAACCACTCGGTAAACCGGGGACCGATGTTCCGAATGGCGGGCGTATCGAGCGTGCGCTGGCTGTTGCTGCCCGGCGGGACAAGCGAGAGCCCCGCATGCGGATCGGTGGGTTGGCTTTGGCCGGTCGCGGTGCTATCGGGAACGGCTGACTGGTGGCTCATGGGTGAGCCACGTCGGTCCGACGCTGACGACTGGATGGACCGTCGTACCGCTCGACTGCGTCGCTCACGCTTGGCCGGTCGCCGAGTGGCCACGCTGCTCGCGCGTCACGAGATGGATGGCGAGGTCGGGGTCGCCGAACGCGGGGCCGACCGGCCTCTGCTCACCGCTATCGTGTTCGACGATCGTGCCGGTGGCCGGACAGTCATCGGCACGGCACTGGTAGTTGTGGTAGGCGATGCCCTCGCCCTGCCACGCGCTCGATAGCTGTTCGGCCGTCCCGTGACAGACGGCACACTGGATCGTCTCGGGGACGTCGGCGTCGACAACCCGCCCGAAAGCGTCGATCTGCATCAGGCCACCTCCCCCTGTCGGTCGCCGATGCCAGGGCCGGCGCGGTCGTCGTTATCGGTCGCGAGCGTCGCGTGCTCGCAATGGCGATACCGCACGGCTTCTTTCGCGCGGGACAGTCGTGCCCGAGCTTGCCGGGCGCGCTCGCGGTCGCTGTGGTGGGCGGCTTGTGCGCGTTCGTGTCGGTGGGCGTGTGCTCCCTGACGTGCGGCCATTCGCTGTGGCTCTGGGTTGGAGTGCTGGCGGTCGGGGGAACCGTCGTACTTACTGACTTCGCGTGTCGCCGACGTACGCAGGTCGTCACAACGAGAGACAGCAACGCCGCTGTGTGTCGGGCGATGGCTGTGTTTGCCGTGAGCCACCCAGGAGAGGTATTCAAGTCGTTCTCCTGGGCACTGCTTCGTCAGCCCTTGCCGTGGGCTGACGGTGCAGCGGTTGGTGGTCGGAGCGATGTACGGTGTTCTGAGGGACCGTCGAGAACCCATGAGAGGATGGGAGCGGCAGCTGGTGGGGTGCATCCACTCAGCCTCTTAGACGGCCTCCGCCGGGGTTTCGACGCGGACACGGATGATCTCACTCAGGTAGCCGGCTTCGGAGAGGTAGTATGGTTGCGGGAACTCCGGTCGCCCCTCGACCTGATACTCACCTCCTTCGGGACCGCGAAGACCGATCGTTCCATCCGGTTCGCTCGTGGTTTCGGTGACGCACAGTGGGTGTTTCCGGTTTTCCACCGCGACCCGCTGGCCCTCTTGGAGGTCCGTCAGCGAGCTAATCGGTCCGATCGTCTCGATAGCGTCTTGTAAACTTCGGGTGTCGTCCGCGGTGGATTCAGGATCGTCGGTCTCGTGTGTTGGCGTGCCGTCGTCTCGCGGCCGGTGATAGACCGTGGGTGCACGACAGCTCCGCACGACCGTCTCGGTTTCGCTCTCGTCGGGAGGGCCGTCGGGGTAGCATTCTGGCCAGTTGCATGGCTCGTAGAACGTGTTCGTGCCACCGACGTAGGGCATTTCGCGCCACTCTCGACGGTCGATTCCGCGCCCCATCTTCACCGTGCGACAGGCGGGTTCGACTGTTTCGCTGTCGGTAGTTTCTGACTGATTGGTATGTTGTTCGCCCTGCGAACGTGCGGTGCCTTTAGGTGGGTTGACACCGTAGCCCGAGTTGCTGTGGCTCATTGGATTGGTTGAGTTTGAACGAGTCAGCGTTCCGATGATGCCAGAGCCAGTCAGTGCGGGTTCGACCGATTCCGAGTGATCCTAAGTCACTCAGGCCGCGAAGTCGAGTTTGCCCGCACTGACGACAAACGCCCGTGAGCCGAGCGTCCGTCCCGCACCCGCTGCTCGACGTCTGCTGACATCGCTTGCGTCGACTGGGTGCGGTTTTGTGCATCCGGTTGCCTCTGACATTAGCCGTCTTTGAGAGCGATCGTAATAAATATGTCCCTTACAAGAGTATTGTGGGACTAATGATGCATCTAGCCCCGCACTCCATGGGTCTTAAAACCCTGTCTGGGCATATCGAGAGTCAATGCCGCCGCTGGTACCGTGGATGACTGGAGCAGACGGCTACATTCTGCGTCTGCTTGATGAAACGGGTGTCGCCATGCCGCCAAAGGCGATCGCGCTCAATCTCCGGGCTGAGCATGGCGCATCCGCACCTTCCGAAAAGCATGTCGGCCGGCGATTGCGTGAAGAGCTTTCGACACATGGACTTGTCTACCAGCCGTTTCAGGACGAGGCACGGGCATATTACGCACTCACTGATCTCGGTAGTCGCTATCTTCATGACTCGAATGCCGAACCGGCAGAGTTCGTAGCCGACACGGATATCTCTGAAGAATGATGGCTTCCCTACCGCGATCGCAAGTTCACCCGAAGCGGTTGTCATTCGTTCATTGCCCACTCTGGGTTGCGAGATTAAACATTCATGCCGTGACCGAATGCACCACACCGTGATTTAAACACTCAGTAATTATATAGTTTAGACTCGGCTTTTTATCCGCTCATCGAGTGCTCTACAATTCCAACGAAGAAAGGGGAGGGGTGATATTAGCTATCCAGTTTCTTGTAACAAATTCGTTATTGAGAACGACTGTGCCCGATATTGCTCGTAGAGGTCCTTTGCCCAGCAGACCAATTTCTCGTTCGTGCCGCGAATTCCTCCGATGGGATGACCCTGCTCGTCGTGAACCGATAATTCGACTCGCTCATCATTGTAAATCGCTAACGTAATAGGTATTCTTTGATGGCTAACATATATCTCGAGGCTGTCGTCTGCTAATCCTTCATCTAATTCATCGGTGTAATTCTCCTTTGATGCGTCAAGCACGTCTTCGTCAATGATCAGTTCGGCTTCATCGACCGCATCAAGCAACTTACGCCCAATTTCGTTACCTTTCGTGCTGACAATAGGATTCATTCCTCGATAGAAATTCAAACCTGTCTCGATTTGCTGTGAGACTTCATCATCGGCCCGATTCCAACCTTTCATTGGGTCTGTGGTGGGGTATTCTTCCACCTCCGCCTCACTGAATACATCAATCGATGGTGGTTCAACGTGCTTTCCCAATTGATTGATGAGTTGCGTCTTCGTCTGCGCGCCAACGACAGTGCTGGAGAATTCATCATATCGCTCCACTATAGATTCGCCGACAGTGGTGATTACATACCGCTTCCGCCCAGCCTCTTCAATCCAATTTCGCTCAGAGAGATTGTTGATTGCCCTTTTGACCGTTGATCGAGAGACTTCAGCTTCAGCTTTTAGTTCGCGTTTCATAATTGGCTCTGACCGACCTCGCAATGTTCTCAGCACAGCAATTTGACTGTCAGAATTGACAATATAATTGATGTCATCATCTGGCTCCATTTCTACCGTACAGTCCTGGTTTGCTGAATAAATCTTTGGCGGCCAGATCCGGTTTACGTCATATATTTTTTACCAATAGCCAGTGTCGTCGGTGAATTGATTAATGGTCCTTCCGTGCATGAGTAGATACGATGACTGAACGAAGCAGACAAACAGTTAACTTATCGAATCATCCCGATTTAGTCATTATTCGGGCAGGTATGCGGGCAAATTCGCTGAAGGGCGTGGTAAAGTTGGTAAGATACGGCTATCAGATCATTAAAAGTGTGAATGGAATTGATGATTCGAAGGAACTCACGCCGGAAGGATTGCTCCACATAGAAGAGGAAATTCACTCGCTTCTGCCGCCTCACTTTGTGATTCGGCAGTATTGGGAAGATTTTGATTCGCTTGAAGAGTGGACATATACTGGTACCCATAGCGAGCTATGGGATGAACTAGCTGAGAATCCAGAGGGAACATCATTTTGGCATGAACTTTACTCTCAAGATGGAATTGAGGCGATCTACAATGGAATGGAGAAAACACCAACAGGAATGATGAATTTTGCACCTACAGAATCGGTCGATGGTGAACTTTCTTCAGCACGAGACCGTTTACAAAACCCCTCCAATTCAGCAGTTTCGTCTCTTCACTCTAATGAGAGCGAAGCCGAAGACTCGGACTGAGAGTTGAAGCCGACCTATCTCTGTTGCTCCTCTGATTTAATATCCGAACCATTAGTCGGCAGCGACGTGTTAACCACAATCTTCGCTATGTACGAACACGAGCATATGCGATTGATGTGCAACGCCACTCCGTGGTGCGAGAGTCCCGCACTTCAGCCGCCCGGTATCGCTGAGGGGTAGTCGTATAGCGCGTCTCGACGCTCATCGCTGCCCACTACCGGCTCTCGGCCGCGATTGCTCACTATCGGTAGGACACTGTTCTGACCGCTTAGGCTTGGAGTGAGCATGGCTGTTTGCTCCACAAGACAGCCAGCCAAAGTCGATATCGAGGTTTTTACCTCTCAAACACTGAGTCGTGGATCAATGAGTTCCGACTCCCGATATCCTCCTTCGCCGAAAGGCTATCCGGTGGTTGGTCATGCGGTTCACTTTGAAACAATTTGCCTCCTCGTGGCCCCTTCACGAGGGGAACGAGGAAAGCTGCTGGATCAAGTCGACGCTTGATCAGCGGCAGGTTTCTGTCGGGTCTGCTGTGCTTCGAGCGCGCTCGGGCTGGTGCGTAGCAGGACAATCCCGAGCCATGCGAACCACACGATGGCCCCGAGTCCGAACAGGTCCACAAGACCGCCGAGAGCCGGGACAACTGAGACGATGCCCGCCGCCCCGATCACTGCGCCGAGGTAGTTTAAGATGCGTGGAAACACCCCGGTCCGCAGGGCTGCCAGACTCGCCAGCAACACCCAGATGCCGCCGACGATCTCAGTGCCGCCGCCTAGACCGTCCTGCACGACTTCGATCGCCATCCAGAGCGACGCCGCTTGGGCTGGGTCCTGGCCGTAGAGATCGACGACGGTGGTCAGACCGATGCTTGCGATCATGGCTGTAGCCATGAGCACGCCGGCCCAGATGAGCCCGAACACGGTCGCCGTCTGCGTAAGCACTGGCGAGTTGGCCTTCAGCAGGTTGTAGAGCGCCAGTGCCAAGACCGCCACGAGGACGCTTGACGCCACGTAGATGAGTACGTTCACGGTGTACACCGCGGTTTGATTGTCTGCAAGGAAGGCGACGTTCTGAATCGGATCGGTGCTTGTCCCGTAGCCAGCCGGGATAAGAATCCCGAGGAACAACACCATCGCTACCAGATAGACAACGGCCTGAGTCAGTGCGGCAACACCGCCTATCTTCTGTAACCCGCTCATTTTCTTTTTCTGTTCGATATTCGTTTTCATAAGTCTCCTCCAAGTCTGCGTTTGACCTAGACGGCCCATATAACGTCATACAAGAATATAGAATCGTATTGTCAATTGCGTGCTTATACATATCAGATGAGGCCGCTGGCCGGTCGGGACTCGTGTTGAGGTCCGTACGATCAGCCGAGAGTGACCAGTTTTGAACTGAAGTCGATTATGTATTCGACCGCAGATGGATAGTCAGTTGCTACAACTACCGCAACCATCACATGAGACCAACCGATCACCCGGGCATATGATTGCAAATCCAAACCGTTGACAAAATGAAAGCAGGATAAGCATGAGCTGGAACTTGCAAGATACGCGCTGTCTATTCAGCATGGACCTATCGAACTCTCTAGCAGCTTCCTGAAATTCCGTGCAAGATAGAGAAGATTTATCAGATATTTGGCCTGGCGAGATTTTGTTAATTCCACTCGCCGATGAACGCAAATACCTCGTCTATGAAGAGTTCGTGCGGTATTTATCGCGACGTGTCCCTGTCCCACGAGGACCGCGATCCGACTATTCGGGAATGCCTTGTGGACCACCTCCGTCGATTCTTTGGCCCACTTCGGGCTCTCGCCGCCGAGCAGTAGTGTCGGCGTGGTCATCTCCATAAAGCGGCCCGGGTCCCATTCATAGCCGAACGGGCCCGCTCCTCGCGTGGCAACGTGTGGGCCGCGTCCACCCGACCCTGCCAGCTCGGGGCCGAGCGGAGCTCCTTGAGTCGTTCCTCCGGGAGTTTCAGGAGGTCGCGCATAAACATGACGAGCGCCACTTCGTCCTTACCCGATTCCAGAAGCGCCTCCATCTCGGACACCGTCTTCTCGGAGAAGAGTTCCGGGCCGACGATCTCCCAGGGAACCGGCGGCTCATAGAGGATCAGCGACCGGAGGTTCTCGGTCAGTAGGGATGCCTCCAGGGCACATGTAGCGCCGTGGGAGTGGCCGAGCAGGTGCACGGGCTCGTCAATAGAGTCGACTACTGCAGCGATATCCTCATATTCTCGTTCCAGGTCGTACTCCGGGGCGTCACCACTTCCACCCCGGCCCCGCCGGTCCATCGCGTAGACGGTGTGATGCTTCGCGAACGCGGGCCGAACGTCGCCCAGCTCCCAACGCGTATGGTCGCCGACAGTACCGTGGATCAGCACGACCGGCGGCCCGCTCCCAATTTGTTCGTACGCAATTGACGTGCCATCTGCAGAGGTGACTGTTTCCATGACCTTTCAATTGTATGAATATGTTGTCAGCTGATTCCAGCCTTCTGTAGAGCACTCACGTAGTGGAAGATTTTCCCAGAGTGGTTGCAAGACACGCGCTCTCTATCCAGCAAGAAGGCTCGCTATTGTCGTCGTGCCGAGAGGAAGACACATTCTTCATCAGCACACGTTCGTACGAGATGGCTCACCATCCAAAATCCAAAAACGAGTGGGCGCGGAACGGCACCGGAAGGCGCTGACCACCCGTCACACCCACGAGGATGTCCTGAACGACCGCGAGTTCGCACTTCTGCTGGAAGCGTGTACCACACTCCCTGACCCGCGAGGGTTCGAAGTGCGGTTTGTCTGCCTAGTCGGTGGGCGACTCGGCCTCCGCGCTGGAGATATAGCTCACTTCCAGACTTCATGGATCAACTGGGATCGCAAGCTCATCCGGATTCCACAGCATGAATCGTGTAGCTGTGGCTACTGTCGACGCCCAGGCCCGTCAGGAGGCAGCCCACAACGAACAGCTTACTGTACCGGATGCCCTCGCTTCACGCTGGCACCCGAAGACTATCGCCTCGGCCCGGTCGATCCCCTTCGATTTGTCGCTCCGCATCGAGTTGTGCATCGAGCGATATGCGAACCGCTACGACGGCTTTCCACGGTCGCGGGCGACCGTCAACCGGCGGGTTGAAGAAGCTGTCGAGGAGGCTGACCTCACCGGACGAATCTATCCCCACTGTCTGCGGGCGACGGCGGCCAGCTATCATGCGTATAAAGGCGTGGCTCCGGTTCCCTTGCAGGCCCTCATGGGCTGGGGCGATCTCGCGACGGCTCAGAAATACATGCGAATTTCTGGAACCGCTACTGCCGATGCACTCCGACAAGTTCACCACAGGTAGGTAATTTTCATCTCTTCTGACAGTACACCCAATACTGCATAGAGGTGTATGCAGCAGGTGGCCACTGATCCAGCGGGTACCGTCGGAACTGATTTAGTAAGACGCGCGTAATATCAGCGTATGTCCGAAGCGACTACCGGATCAGACGGAGATGACGAGATCGTCACGGTGAATTTCAAAGTCACACAGTCGTTTCTTGACGAAATAGACGGCACATGGCAGGGACGCGGGTTCAACAGTCGTAGTGAGTTCATCCGATACACCCTCCGAGACGCGACCGAATTCCCGACGTTCGACCGCGACGAACTCGTCGCTCTCCTCGAAGCAGAGGAGGACATCCGTGAGGGACGGACGATGAGCGCCGACGAAGCCCGCGAACAGTTTGGAACGGACAGCGATGAGTGAGGGCGACTGGACGTGGGAACTCACATCGAAAGCACAGGACGATCTTTCGTCCTTTTCTCCACCTGAGCAAGAGCAGATACTGAACAAACTCGACGAGATTGTCGACTCACCGTGGCGAGATCCGCCGGACTATGGTGAACCCCTCCAGAACAGTCCGCACAAGAAAGTGCGCATCGGTGAGTTCCCCGTGACCTTTCATCAATCCGAGCAACGGATGGTGGTCGCCCGAACCAAGCGTCGCGGTGGAGCGTACACTGCCGACGATGATTGATGATCCTTGCCGTACGAAACCTCTGATCGACTTGCGTTGTGAGCTCTGCCAGAGCAACTCGATCTAATCTAATTCTGTCAGAAACGGCGTGCTGCATAGAGAGGATCTATTTAGCGATCAGGCGGGTCTCAAGCGGGACCTCGTTCGTGATCATGTCCACGAGCGGTGAGGTCGCTTCGACGTGGTTTTGCAACTCCTGAAGCTCGTCCCCGGTAGCGTCAGCGTCGACGGACACCGTACAGGTAATCGACTCGTAGCCCGGACGGACATCCTCGGAGGTCGACGTCGCCCTCCATTTCGAACTGGAACTCGTCGAGTTCGATGCCCATGTGAGCAGCGTTTGCCGCGTAGCCGACGCTCAGACACGATCCGAGTGCTCCCAGCAGGAGTTCGACGGCGTTCGGTCCCGCACGCTCACCGAGGATCTGTTCGGGTTCATCACCTTGGAGCGTAAACTCGCGTGTTTGAACCGTTTCGCCCGCCTGATCGAACTCATCAATACTGGTTGTGGACTTGAGCGCGTCCTCCCATTCAGTCTCGGCACGGAACGTGAACATCCCCACATTGGGGTCATCTGAGATTCCTTCGACCGCCCTCTCAAGCGCAGAGACGTCAACGCCATTGACCGTTGCCGGTTCGGTGGTAGCCATTTCGGGTCACCAGTCTCCCCAAAGATAAGTAAGACAATAACTACATATTGGTGTGTGCTGTTCACTTGCATGTCTTGTTATGAGAGATACGCGCTTTGTATCTCACACGCTGTATCCCCCAACTACTGGAGAAGACTCGTGCAAAACTATGGATTGCTCCGATAATCCCTATAGACGATTACGCCTTCATTCCATTCGGGGGTGGACGGCGAACATGCATCGGGCGGGAGTTCGCCCGACTCGAAGCAACGCTCGCGCTCGCAACGATCGGTCAGCAGTTCAATCTCGAATGGGCCGGTGACGAGACAGATATGGCTATCGAACCAGAGATGGCGACGAAAACGCAGAACGGATTGCCGATGACGCTTCGAGGACGATAATCGGTCTTGTCTCCTACCCCGAGCTATAGCCCGTGCGGAGGTTTCCGAGTTTTTGTTCACTGATGAACACAACTAATGAACACAACTGCTGAACATAGCTACTGAACAGCTTCAATTCTGTGCTGGGTTTTCTGGCTCCTGCGACTGTTGTCGGTATTGTTGTCTCCGACTACCCGAGCCGACAGTTGCTGGTGCCATGTCGATTGTACCATCGCTAGGTACGAACACGAGCTGATGCGACTGACTCATGACGTCACTTCGCAGTCCGAGAGTTCCACATCAGCATCTCGGTGCTACCGAGTGTCATGTGATCGATAGTATCTGGTGTACAGCCACTGCAGCTGATCCGCGCGACTGTCACATCACGTTCATCGGACATCGAGAACGTAGATACTGACTGGCGACCCTTCGCCGACTGATCACTCACATCGTTCACAAAGCGCGTTCTCACTGTCGTTGATCGTGGCTCCGGTAACCGTGCGTTCGATCGCCACGGTGATCGAGCGGTGTGTCTCGACGTTCATCGGCCGCCCCCGTACTCGTTGACGACGCTGAACTCGTCACAGACGCCACAACTGTAGCCTAGAGACGACGGTCGTGGAGTTCAAAGGAGAGCGATAAGCGCTATGAGTCCTTGTTCCAAGTGCGGATACGTGGCGCTTCTCGATGAGAAGCTCAACAATCAATGCATGTGGGGTGTGCAGTCTACGGTAGTGTGATATCCTCTGCATCCTGAAGGATAGAGTATCCCACTGCCCTGCACCGCAGGCGGGTTTGTTGGTTCTTTGGCGGTTTGTGACTGCGGACAGCCACAGGGAGTGTTACGTCCCCGTTATCCCCATCAAGACACTGTTTCAGTCAAGATTCAGGCGTAGCACTTGGGACTAGCGTTGCAACGCTAGTCTGTCGCTCCGTCCTCACGATACGACGAAGGTCGTTCATCCATCTATGGGGTTGTCGAATAGTATCCGATTGTAGGCGGACATGCCACCTTCAAGACCCTCACGCTGGGCGGTAAAGAGTCTACATCTTGCGATTTCGGCGGTTTGGAACTGATGCTCAGGGTAGTGTACCCTGCACCTGAAGACGCAGGTACTATCGCCTGCCGAAATCATCGTTATAGTCTCGAGATGCGAGTAGAGAAGTAATATATCTGTTATACACAACAGTTATTATAATAGTCAGTATCTATCTACACGATATGGGGCTATCAGATTGGCTTAAAGAGACTAGTGAACGAATCGCTGCTGAAGGAGTAGACGGTGCACGGGAAAGTGCCTACGAACTTCGGGTCGGCGCGCTACGACGGGCCGATGACTTTGCCAATACTGGGACAAACATCTACGACCGCTCGTGGGACGCGCTCGTGATTCTCGACGGTTGTCGTCCCGATGTGCTTCGTGGTATCGCACCTGAATACAGTTTTCTCGATAGTTCAGGCACACATCGTTCTCCAGGATCCGCCTCCTACCAATGGATGGAGCGCACGTTTACTGACAAATACGCTGACGAAATGGCCAAGACGCTTCATGTAACCGCGAATCCACACTCAGGGCGGTTTTTCGACCGAACCGATTTTCTCGAACTAAATGAAGTCTGGCGTGACCAGTGGGATGAAGACCTCGGGACGGTCCCTGCGCGGCCAGTCACTGACCGAGCGATTCACACCAGTCGGAAACACAACGCCGACCGACTCATCGTTCACTATATGCAGCCTCACTTCCCCTCGATTCCTCAACCACTCTCCAGCGGTGTAGATCTCGATAACTGGCTCGGGGGAGCCGAACACGCGTGGCAGCAACTCCGGCGTGGGACAGTGTCCAAACGCGAGGTTTGGCGTTCGTACGTGGATAACCTGCGATACGTTCTCGACGATGTCAGGATATTACTTGAAAACCTCAACGCTAATCGAACGGTCATCACTGCAGATCACGGTAATGCAAAAGGCGAATGGGGGATCTACGGACATCCGAACGTTCCACTCGATGTCCTCCGCAAGGTTCCATGGTTTGTAACGACCGCAAACGACTGTGGTGGATACGATCCCGATATTCCAGAGCGGATCGACGAGCTATCCGCAACCGCCGATGAACGCCTCAAAGCGCTCGGATATGCGAAAGAGAAAGGAGTGGATGACCCAACGGGGGTTTAAGCATATCCGAGTGCTTCGAGTTGGCGCTGAAGTTCTTTCGAAGCCTCATCGCTTTGCGAAACGGTACGCCGGTTGATGCGATTTCGGTGGGTCTCGATGGACTCTTTCAGCAGACTCGAGTCCACTATAAGGTCATCGTTCTTGTTCTCAACCCCGAATCCATCGCGGTCTTCGTATCCATACGCGATAGGCGTTGCAACGCCTGTCAACTCGTGGTCTAATAGGGATGGATCATAACCTTCGGTCTGTGCGCGAGCCACGCTGCGCTGATTGAGCCCGTGAGATTCGGTGTACACATTGCGTTCCTCATCGGTTGGTGGGTCATCCGAAATGTAGGGGAGTACACGACCCTTCGATGATCCCTCTACGTTCGCTAATGAGAGAATCGTTCGGTGAACATCGAGAAGCGTAGTCGGTTGCTCATCGCTCTCGTTACCGATTTGGTCACCTGAAACTACAACTGGAACACGGGTAAGTTCTGGGCGGATGCCATAGGCGTGTTGCCATCCACCGCTTTCACCGAACAACTCGCCGTGGTCACTAACAGTGAAAATGACATCGAAATCGTCGCGTAGTTCGGCGAATACCGACCTATACATTGTCGAGAGATAGTCGACACTTCGGTCGTAGGCTCGGCGGAGGCGTTCACCATCAATCGGTGGGCCGCCGCCGAGTGTAGCGACGAGGCCGTTATACTCACTCGCGTCACTGAGATCATCAACTTCCTCGTTGCCAAACGAGTCAGGGATTTGGTATGGCCAGTGTGCCTCCATCAGATTGATGAACAGGAACTCCTGCTCGCCGAACTCCGTCTCACGAACGTAGTTGAGGGTCTCTTGTATACCGTTATCGTCAGGTTGGTTATCGAGGCCGAGGTCGCGGAGCTTGAGCCGCCCACCTCGTTTCAGTGATGGCCATGTAGCACAATCGTTAGTAATGCACTGACGGATTCCTCGGAGGTACCGCATCATCCCCTCATTGCGCGTCTCGGAGACAAACGTCTCCCAATCGAACGTGTTCGCAGTGAGGTTTTGTATGCGCCATCCACCATGGAAGTGGTCGAATCCGCGGTCGAACGATGAGACAGGGGTGAGGTTGACATTGTTCGAAAACGCCCGTGTTGTGTACCCAGCATCGTGGAGATCTTCAGCAAGCATCGACTGTGGACAGTCGAAAGTCGTGTTGCGAGCATGAATCCCGACCTCACTCGGATAGTAGCCGGTGAACAGCGCTGCATGAGAGGGAACAGTCCAGTAGCTTGGTGCCCATGCATTCTTGATACGAACCCCCGGTAGCCAGTCGAAATGCTGGACAAACGCGTCATAGCGGAGAGTATCAAGAACCACCAGCGCGATATTCATTGGGACCCGTTACTGACTGCCTCTATTTACTCTTTTCTCAGGCCATGCGACTATCTTAATACAGGGGGAGAATCGTGTCTCGACGAGACCACCGCGCCGTCCCGCGAACGGAACGGTTCGCGGGGCGGCGCTGCCGGCGTGCAACCGAGCCTCGCCCCGCATGGGGACGACCCGCCGAAACCTCTCCGCGGCGGTTGCGGTGCCGTCACGGTGCGGTGAAAGCTCCGTCCTCAAGGAGCCGGCGGGTAGGGCGGGGTAGCTTCAACGACCAGCGTGTACCAATTCACCCGATTGAAGCTATGGGATGGGAGGGTGTGATGCCCACTGTAACTAGAGACAGTGCGAATGCCCTCTCCGAAAGAGTACGCTACCCCCTCGCCAATGAGTCTTTTGGCTGGCCTAAATCAGAGGGTAGTTTCATCAACGAGGGCTGCATCAACTACGAATTAATTCGTACAGAGTCTGGTCTCATGCCCCGCTACGAATGTGTCGAGTGCGACTGGACAGGCGAAAAGCTATTCGACGCACTCGATCACGCTACGATGCACGAAGTCCGTCATACTGGCAAGGGTTGAGAGAAGGTGTGCCGAAGGTAAGTGGTGTGATTCGAGACTATTACACTCAGCGACTACGAGCATGACGCGATCCTGTCGAAGGACTCCAATACGAATACAACCACAAGAACAACCCAGAGGTCTGTATATATTGAAGGGATGGGAACGCTACTCGAGTGTACTACTTGTAAATCGATAGTTAAACAAGCAGCAGCGCTGCCCGGGGAAACGGTGTTCGTTTGTGAGTGTAATACGGCTCTCGAAGTCACAGGGATGGCCGATTTTGACCTGAAGGAGTCGTTGCCTAGTAAGTGGTCTGAGCGTGAGATATAGTGAAACGCGACGAGTTCAACCTGCTCAGACTCTGACGAGCAAAACAGCGACGAATAGATCTAATAGTTGGAGTACGGCGTGGAGCGTCTCTATAAGTTGGAGCACCCCGCACATAGCCGTACTTCGGCGCATCTTTGTATGCTTGGGTATTTTATACTATAGCGAGTGGAAATAAGCACATGGTGTTGCACATCAAACGCGCACTCGGCAACGGCGTCTCGAAGACACTCACAACAGCCGGGCTCGTATTCGTCGTTCTGATCGGTGTCGCCCAGATCGCCTTCTTGGCGTTGTCGAACACCCTTGCTGAGGCGTTTTTGGCAGGTCTCGACCTCCCGGCAGGGACTACCGAAACCACGGCTTCAGTCCCACTATCGCTGCCAATATCGGCGACGATGGCGGGAGTGCTCTCGATCGTTGTGCTCTTCGCATTGCAGGTGATCACGGTCGTTCTGATTCGCGTGATGACTGCGGACCATCCTGCTATCACCAGTGAGACGTACACGCGACGGATGGGGTGGGTGGTACTCAATTCGATCGTTGGCGGAATCGTCCTCGGAATCCTGTCGACAGTGGGATTCTTTCTGTTGATAATCCCTGGGTTGTTCCTGACGGTGAGTTTGTTGTTCACCGTGATCTACATCGCCGATGAAGACGAGAATTTCTTCAGCGCGATGAAAAACAGTTGGAGCCTCGCGTCGGGCAATCGATGGCGGCTGCTCGGACTGTATGTCGCCGTCTTCGTCGCGTACATGATCCTCTCACTAGTCCTCGGATTCGTCATGCCACCTGCGTCGGCCGTCTCACAGCTCGTTACGGGCATCCTTTCGACCATTTTGGTGGTCTATCTGATGGCCGTGCTCACCGACGCGTACCGCCAACTCCGTCGCGATGACCAGCCTGGACCGGAAACGGACTCCGACCCGAACACTGCTGTCTGATCGCCATCAGCCGATCTTTTCTGGATGTACATAGACACCAGACTCAGGAATTGCTCATACTTTGACTAGACAGTGCATAGATATGATATGGTATGGTATGAATCCTACTGCCGAGTCTTGCCTATCATCATGATGATGCCATATCAGAGACAACCTCGTCGGCAAGCGAAGACACGTAACCCGAGTGATTGCTGCCCACCTGTGAGGTGGCATCGTAATCCGAGTAATTGCCGGGAGTGGTGTTACCGCTCTCCGCTCCAGTTTCTCCAAGCGCCTGATCGAACTCGATTGTATTATACACCCATGCGAGCACGTCGTCCTCCTGGCTGTAGTAGTTGAACGTCAACTCGGTTTCGTAAAGGAGTGCCTCGTACGTATCGCGCCATTCGGTTGTCGGTGCTTCGTTGTCCTGTGCCGCACCGAGTAAGTGGACCGATGCAAGCTTGTACCCGTTGGCATCCCACGTCGAGTCGGCATTGAGCGTTCGGAGCGCGCTGAACACGACCTGTGCACCGAGAGAGTGACTGATGAATCGAAGCGTACCGGAACAGTTTCGTGCATAATCCAGGACAAAGTTCGCCAACTTCGGACCGTTCGATTGAGCGACTGCTTGTGCTTCGCCCCAGCCGAAGTCCACTCCACCGCCCTTGTCTGAATCCCACGTATAACCGACCAAAGTTCCGGTATATCCTGCCTCGCCCAATGCGGTGTCTGCTTCGTGGAATTTGGCCAGCGCTTCTGCTTCGGGATCATCGCCGTTTTTGTTCCAGCCGTGGACGAAGACGGTGAGATCATCAGCGCACGCCGTATCGATTCCCGGAACGTTGCCATTCGTGTCATAGCCCGTCGCTGTCCGCCCGGCTGCGAGGTCACCTCCATCTGTGAAGTGTTCGCGTGTCGAGACCAACGGGACGGTTCGACTGGCCGTGACGGTATTCGCCGTCGCGCCGACCGTGGCTATTCCGAATGCTGTACTCCCTGCTCGCGTGATGAACTGTCGTCGTTTCATGATTATTATAGTGTGAGTCGCGTGTTTCGGTAACCTGTGATTCGATGATTCGGTAGCTCTCTGGTGTTAATCTACCAGCACCTTCCGCGTGCTCGGGCCAACGATACCGTCGATATTGATACCGAGTCGTCCATGCGCCACCCCAGTTTGTATCGCCTTCATTCCCATGACTCACCGTGATTTTGTCCAATTGAGTGTTTACAGCAGGCTCATGAAGTACCCCCAATCCCAGCCCGCGCCAGGGTCGCCGTGGTGATTTGCTCCACCACCGAGGCTCGGATTATTGGGATCTGGCACCTGCTCGTGGCCGATCACTCCACCGCCGACGGTCGCGTCGGCAGGCGCGACGCCGCTCGGGTGCTTTTTCGGAATGTCGTATGCCTCGCAGACCCACCCAACGATGTCGGCAGCGTTCTGATAGAGCGAATCGGGATGGCCTTCCGCGGCGAAGCCATCGTGCTCGAAGTTCAGCCCTGTCGTGTTGTAGTCGTAGTTGCCAGCCGTGTAGGCGATGTCCGAGTCATCGACCATCTGAGTGATCTGCCCGGCGTCGTTGCCAACGACATAGTGGGCGCTCACTCCCGAGTCCGGATTGTTGAACACGTTGATACCTGTCTGATAGGACCCCTCGATGGTGTGGATAATCGCCCACCGGATGTCGCCCGCAGAGCGGTTCGCCGTGCCGTAGTTGCCCGCAGCGGCTTGGTCGTATCGCACCGATGGCTTGCCGCCACCGCCGCCACCCGGGCTGGTGGAATCGAGATAGCGTTCGACCGACCAGCCCCAGATGTCGGCATTGAGCCAGTGGATACCCCACCATGTGTAGCCGTCTTTGGTCTCGGGACCGTTCATCACCTCTCCAACTGTGCCCGACGGCATCGTATCGAGCACGCGTGAGGCGGTGCCGGGTCGGTGCCGTGTGTTCAGATCGGTCGTCGACTCAACTCGATCACCATCGCTGAACGCGCTGGCCGTCCCGCTGAGGACGATAGGTGTAGTGAGGGCGGTTGCGGCGGTGCCGATACCTTTGGCGAACGTCCGCCGACTGAGTTTTCGTGTCATGGACGTGTTCTCTGTTCAGATGTCAACGTAGTCTTTCGGGATTGCGTCATTTGCAGTGATGTTCTGTCCGTCGCTACCGGGGATTGACTGATGAGTTTGATTTCGCTCAATAGTGAAATGGAGGTGCGGGCCAGTCGAGTTGCCGGTGTTACCCATACCAGCTATCTGTTGTCCCCTCGACACGCTTTCACCCTGTGAGACATCAAAGCTGTTCAGGTGGCAATACATCGTCTGATAACCGTTCTTATGACCGAGTTTGAGATAGTTCCCACAACCCCCGGCTTGGTAACTCCGAATGTCAACGACACCATCGCGGGCCGCGTAAATCGGTTCGCCGATATTACCGTTGGCCCCAATGTCCACTGCGTAGTGGCCGGAGCGGTCGCCGTACGGCGACGTGATGTAGCCGGTAATCGGCCACGTGAAGTCCGCTCCGCCACTTCCACCGCCGCCATCAGCGGACGTGAGATAGCGTTCGACAGACCAGCCCCAGATGTCGGCGTCGAGCCAATGGATGCCCCACCACGTGTAGCCGTCCTCGGTTTCGGGGCCGTTCATGACTTCGCCGACCGTTCCGGGAGCCATTGTCTGTAGGATGCGTGATTCAGTACCCGGCCGGTGGCGTGTGTTGAGGTCCGTCGTCGGTTCGACTCGGTCGCCGTTACTGAACGCGCTGGCCGTCCCGCTGAGGACGGCGGGTGTGGCGAGGGCGGTTGCAGCGGTGCCGATACCTTTGGCGAACGTCCGTCGTGAGATCTTTCGCGTCATTGGTTGATTTTGAGTTGAGGATCGATTTTCGATTTTGAGTTATGCGCGGACGAGGTAGCGTTCGACCGACCAGCCCCATACGTCGTCGCTCCAGTGAACACCCCACCATGTGTAGCCGTCCTCGGAGACGGGACCGTTCATGATCTCGCCGGTAGTGCCCGTGGGTTGGGTGTCAAGCACACGTGATTCGGTACCTGGTCGGTGGCGCGTGTTCAGATCGACGGTGGATTTGATCTGCTCGCCATCACTGAATCCGCCACCGCCACCACCGCCACCGCCGCCACCCCCGCCACCATCGGGAAGCTCGGCATCGAGATCATTCATGATGCTGGCGATTTTCTCGGCCCAACGGTCGTCGGTAGCGTAGTGGACGTTCATCGCACGCAGCGACGTCCCCTCGTACCAGTCGCCACCCGATGTGAGATATTCCGTATCGACGTACGCCATTACCTCGCGCACGCACTGAGCAAACGACGCGTAACCGTCGGCGCACTCCGAGGGACAGATGTCGCGCGCATCGAACCCGTAGATGTTGTTTTTCTCTTGGGCGATGTTGCTACGCCCCCACGCGGATTCGAGCGCTGCGTGGGCAGCCATGTAGACGGCGTTGATTTGCCGTTCGCTTTGCACGACCGCCCATGTATCTCCGAGGCCGACGA
The DNA here is from genome assembly GCF_000755245.1 of Halococcus sediminicola. NCBI lineage: Archaea > Methanobacteriati > Methanobacteriota > Halobacteria > Halobacteriales > Halococcaceae > Halococcus > Halococcus sediminicola. The sequence goes on from NZ_BBMP01000023.1 coordinate 96,696, forward strand.
GCGGACTGCCTGGCGAGACGGCATCGACGGCCGCATCGAGTTCCCTACCCGTGACATCGGCGGTTTGTCTGAGGTCGCTATCGATGGTGTACGACCGCGCAGCGGCCGTCCCAGTCATCGATAACCCTCCGAGGGCGACGACCCCGGCTGTACCTGCACCTTTCAAGAACCATCGTCGTGAGCGGTTCATACCTCTTCTCTCGGTATCGGGAACAAACTTTTTTAATCTTATGGCCGCAATTTATATGACCACTAATAACTGGGTATATCGGCAAACAAACGGATTCTTTCCCCCAAAGATGGTTGACTGAGTGCGGAGTAGGTAGACGAAACAGACGATGAGGACAATTGGGACGAGCATTTAGAGCCATCCGAGGGTTCCACTCGTCCAGCCGCCCAATCCCATACGAGTCCACTAATTGTTCGTCCCCGAATGTGCGCTGGCGAGTCCACTTCCGATCCCGACTCCGAGTGTCCCGGCCAGAAGTCCCGTTGTTTCAGTTTGTAGCGTTTTCGCGCTCGTTTTGATTGCATTCATCTGATGATTGTACCACTGTATCGTTTGCTCTCGGGAATTCACCGAGAATGTAGCGCAGTTTCGGATAGCGCTCAACAAGCGGCTGGCCGTCAACGAAGACGAAGAACTGTCCGCTGACTCAATAAGAGGGCACCAATAGAGCACTCTACTGTCAAGCATCTCGTCGGCTTGGCGATCAGACCAGATTAGCCGTACTGAGCGTCGGTTCCGGCTCCACCCGCTCGTAGCATGGCGATCGAGCGTTCGTAGACATCGGGATAGTTGTCGCCCTCAACACGCGTTGTGCGGCTGTCGGTTCTCGTGACGTCTGGAGTGCCGGCTGCACGGGCTGCCTGATTCGTTGTTGCCCAGTCGGCTTCGATTCGGATCGGCGTATCAACCATCGGCACGGCTACATCACCATCGGCAGCAGTGGAAACTGCGCGCTCGGCGTGGTCACGGATTGCTGCTTGTGTCTCCGAAACGGGCCGGCAGTACGCTGTGAAGCGGTCGATACCGCGTTTCACTGCCACTGTTTCGATCTCATCGCCCAATTCGGTACGTGCTTCGGTAGCAGTCACGTCATCGCCGGTCACCAACACCACGGGAACGTCAAGTGCACCAGCTAGTCTCGCGTTCCACCCGAGTTCGCCGACTTCGTGGTCGTTCACGCGAAGTCGAACCAGTTTCCAGCCGAAAAACGTGTGATTGAGCACGCCAGAGGATGTCCCTGCCTTAGCGTGGTAGCCAACGAACAGCGCGCCGTCATATTCGTCGGAGAGCCCCTGCATCATCGACCGAGGCTTTGTGTTTCCGCGGATCAGCTGTGCTCGCTCGTCTATCTCGACACGATCGAGGTTTCGCATGGAGGAATGAGAATCGTTTACAAGAATTTCAGTTGCACCGGCTGCGACCGCACCCTCGATCGCCGCGTTCACATCGCTATGAAACAACTCCTTCCCACGTCGATATTCTGCGGTACCCATCGTGACGTCTTCGGAAGTCGCAATCCCGGAGATACCTTCCATATCGGCTGAGATGAATATGCGCATGCATTCGGTGCCGTTCGCTATAGCTTTAATTTTCCGATTATAATACCGGTTTGAATATGTGTGTTGACAGACATCCGAATATAGTTGCCATATAGGTCATTTTTGAAGTAAGACTGATTCCCCACTCTTATTTATATTTACTTTGCTTGCATTCAACGCAACAGAGACAGAAGTGATATGAGCGCTTCGCCCAGCAGTCGAGTCATGCCGAAATACGCACAGAGCGGGGCGGGAGGACAGCGAATCAACGGATGGGAGCACAATGTAGCCAAACGACTGATCGGCGCTCTCTGCATCGAATTCAATGTCTGTGGCCTTCTCCACTGGGAAGAGAGGCCGTGCGGATGAGCGGAGGCGACGTGCGCAGACTTGCAGACTGGGATAGGGCACACTTGCGCTCACTGGCTGCTAAATACGGGACGCCCTTGTACGTAATTGATCTGGAACGCGTGCGCTCGAACGCGCAGCGCGTGTGCAGGGCTTTTCCTGACGCACATATCCAGTACGCTGTAAAGGCTCATACCGGGCATACGGTACTTAAGACCGTCCGTGAGGCTGGTCTCGATGCCGAGTGTGCGTCGGCTGGTGAAGTCGCTCGCGCGTTCGACGCAGGCTACGGGGCAAACGACATACAGTACACTGCGGTCAACCCACCCGACAAGGACTTGGACTATATCGTGGATTGCTGGCGTGAGAATAACGCTCTTACTGTCACCGTTGGTGCACGTGATACGCTGTTACGCCTCTCTGAACGAGGATACGATGGTCGCCTCTGCATACGCGTTAATCCTGGCGTTGGCGCGGGTCACCACGAGATGGTTCAAACGGGTAAGGACGCCAAGTTTGGCGTACCCTACAATCGTGCGGCTGATGTCGTCGCCGAAGCTCGTGATTATTTCGACGTGATCGGTCTCCATGCCCATGCCGGGTCGGGCATCGATGTCGACCAACTTGAGAACCACCGTGAACTCGTACAACGGATGGGGACACTCGCCCGTGAGGTAGGTGACTTGGAATTTGTGGACGTTGGCGGTGGTTTCGGTGTCCCCTATCGGAAGGACGAACCACCGTTTGACTTGCGTGTTGTCGCTGACGCGACGCGGGAGGCAATAGGTGAGATAAGTGCTCAACTCGCTATCGAACCTGGCCGCTATATTGTCGCCGACGCAGGCGTCCTGCTGACGACAGTCAATACGATTAAACCTGCTCCAAAGACGACCATTGTCGGCGTTGACGCTGGCATGACGACACTACTTCGTCCAGCACTCTACGACGCTTTCCACCCAATGGCTATCCTCGCTGATCGAGGTGATAGCCCCATTACCGTCACCGGTCCAATCTGTGAATCATCCGATGTTTTCTGCACCGACCGTCCACTTGGTACACCCAAACGAGATGACGTTATCGCCATCGGCAACGCCGGGGCATATGGCTACGAAATGGCGAGTACGTACAACTCCCGCCCTCGTCCCGCTGAGATAGCGCTCGCGAACGGGACAAACCGTATCGTCCGTCAGCGCGAGACGCTCGCTGACCTCACGCGTTTGGAGAAGGACGAACCATAAGCTTCGGCGACGGGATAATCGCGGTCGAGAAATACCACGCCACGGAGAACGATTCCTCGTCGGAGATACGAAAGTAGCGGCGGTTCCCGACTACGCGGTGTTCGCCAGCGCTCACTGCGACCGGAAAACGGACCTCGATCCCGATCTCGATGGAAAACGCCACGGCGCGGATGGCGTTCTCTTTCTTGCTATCGAAGAGGACCATGACTCGACGCGAGTGAAGATGGAACTCGTTCAGCCGCGCTGCTTGGCGATCTTCACATCATTCAATTGCTGACGATTGCTCGCCATTCCACCAAATGCTGGAATGTCGACCCAGTTGTATCTGAACCTCTCGCCGAGGCTGTTATAGACCGGGAGAAGACTGACATCTTCCCAGTTTGCTTCCTCTATCTCGGTGTATGCCTTATTACGGGCGCGTTCAGCTTTTTTCGTCGGGTCTTGGTTGTTCAAAACTCGTTGGTAGGCCTGCTTCGCCTGCTCAGCCGCGTCGCCATTTTTCGATGTCCAATTGGCTCCCGTGAGCGATTCCGGTTTCGAGGTGTCGGTCTGGGGAGGATTGAGGAGCTGGAGGAAGTTGTCAGGTGCCGGCCAATCGGCAATCCAGTTGAGCGTGTAAATTTCGACCTTTCCATTATGTACGCGTTCAAGTAACGTCGAAAACGGAGCCTGTTGGATCTCCATCTTGATATACGCGCTCGACAGTTGGTCGCGCAACAGTTTGCTGAGCTCGAGCCATGTGTCGTCCTGATACTGCGTCCACGTTATGGTGTACTGGTTGTCCGGCCCATATCCCGCCTTTTTCATGACGTTTCTCGCCTTATCAAGTTGGGTTTTCGCGTATCCGTAGGGGTAGTTCTGCTTTGCGTGTTTCTCGTAGGCTTTCGCGCCGCCGGGATAGATCGACGGCGGCGTGAAAAGATAGGCCGGTGAGCCACGACCTTTGAACACCTCCTTGATTATCTGATCCTGGTTCACTGCGTAGGCGAATGCCTGTCGGACGGGCTTCGGCACTCGTGCCATGTTGAAGCCAAGATAGTAGGTGATAATTAACGGAACTGAGGAGTATTGGACCGTTTCACCGTTTTTGAGCGGTCCATAGGTCCCGAACTCTCGTCCAAGGTCATCCGGGCCACGTTTGATGTTGATTTTACTTTTGTCGTACTGTGAGGTCGGAATATCGAAGCTATCGGCGTTTTTCGCTATCGCGTACTGATACGCCGACGAGCTTTTGTCGATTATTTGCCAATGAACGCCTGCGATAGATGCCTTGCCACCGTAATAGTCGTCAAATCGCGTGATTTCGATCTCAGTTCCAGGTTGATAGTTATTCAGTGTGAATGGCCCTGTCCCGATCGGGTTGCTACTCGAAAATTTCTCGTACGACATCTCGCCGTCGTACCCCTTGATGTCACCGAGAATGTCCTCCGGGATGACTGCAAAGGTGTTGTACGCGAGCACCTCCATCGCCGCGTGAAACGGTTCAGAGAGTGTGATTTCGAGGGTTTTCTCATCCACGGCTTTGAGCGCCAAGGAATCGGGTTTGTAGGTCTCCTCGCCGTCCTGAGTGGTCGTTTCGTGTTTGACGCCGAGCGAATCGAGTATGAAATAGGCTCGATTGGAATTCTTCGAGGCTGCGAGACGCTCCCACGAGTAGATGAAGTCCTGTGCGGTGACGTCCTTTCCGTTGTGGAATTTCGCGTCCTTCAGTTTGAAAGTATAGGTCGTATTGTCTTCGGCCAGCTTGAAGTTCTTTGCGAGGCCTTTTTCGGGAGTTGCCTTCCCGTTCGGATAGCTCATCAGCATATCGTACAACTGGTGGTTAACGTATCCACTCACGGCGTCAGTCGCTGCGACTGGATCAAACGTTGTCACGCTGCTGCTGGTCAGTTGCAGTGTCTTCGAAGAATCAGCCTCAATATTTTGTTTCGTTCCCTGACCGCCGCTGCTACTGTTATTGGCGTTTTCTTTCTTTTTCGTGGCGTTGTTGCCACCATCATTGCTCCCGGAACAGCCGGCAAGAGCGACTGCCGTCGCTACTCCGCCGGTAGCTTTCAGGAAGGAACGCCGGGTCCGTTTGTCACTGTCTTTCATCCGTATCATCTGCTGAAACCGAATGTATATAATATTTTTGTAGCTATTTATATGGAACAAGCGAGTTTTTCTGAATATGATCGCCTGAGCGAGTTCATGCAAGCATTGGCTTCGAACGCTGTCCGCAACACCGCTCAAGAAAGCGAGACCGATAAGCGATAGACCTTTGATAGGTGCGTGCACACCGTCGTGGGTGAATCAGACCGCTCACTCCCTGTCCCTTGCAGTTCGTCGCGTTCGGACGCGATACGCGCCCGACGACAGGGTAACCGTATTCGACGTGGATGTCGACCACTCGACAACCGTTCCGACCATTCGTGGCGTCGTCTCCGAACCGTACCTTCGAGAGCGAGTGCTCGCGGCCGCACGCGATGTCCGTGACGAGTTCGACACCGCGGTTCGCGTTCTTGACGCCTCTCCACGAACAGTAGCCGTTTCCGTCGCCTCGGTCCGTGGCGAGCCGTCGACGGACGCTGAACAAGTGACACAGGTGCTACGGGGTGCCGCAATAACTGCCTACGAACCGGACGATCAGGAAAGTCAGGGTCATGAAGGATGGACCCAAGTGCGCGTTCCCGACGGTTACATAGGGTGGATCGAATCAACTCAGCTCACCGATGTCGCTGATATCAGCCCGGAGCATGTCATCTGTCGCCGGGTCGACGCCGGATCGACTACGCTCCACGCTGGTACAGACATCGCCGTCGAGACGGTTGAGAACGGCCGGACAACCGGTCGCCTCCGAACTGGAGAGGCCGTCACGGTCCCGGCCGACGCCGTCACGCGGCCGAAACCGCCCGGCGGTGACGAGTTCGTTGAGATAGCCAAACAGTTTCTCGGTACCGAATACGAGTGGGGCGGAATAACGACCGAGGGGATCGATTGCTCCGGTCTCGTATGGATTCCGTATTACGTGGCTGGCGTTTCCCTCCCGCGAGATGCGGACCAGCAGCGAGCGATGGGACCGACCATCGCTCGCGATAACCTCAAACCCGGCGACCTGCTCTTCTTTCCAGGTCATGTTGCGATCAGTCTCGGCGGCGACGAGTACATCCACGCCTACGGCGATGATGATGCAGTCGTCATCAGCAGTCTCGACCCAGATGCCGAGAACTATCTCGAGTTGCACGACGACACGTTCGAGATGGCGATTCGTATTCTCCCTCGTGCTGGAGACGAAGGGATGAGCACGGGCGAGGGCGAAGAAAATGATCTCTGATACATGCGTCCCGCGACACCACCGAAGACCCGAGTCGAATTCCGCGATCGAGTCGACGCCTTCGGCGATCGCCTCGATGCACGCTTTGGGGCTTTCTTCGGGTTTCCCACGACCCCAGGAACCTTCGACGTCGTCCACACGGTGCGGCCCAACGAGCGCTTCACCAGCGCGAGTCTGATTAAACTCTTCGTCCAGTACGCGCTCTATGACCGCTACGATGGCCGACTCGATGCCCTCACCGAACCATACGGTCTTGCGGCCGAAAATCGGGTCGCTGGCACCGGATTGTTTCACCTCCTTGACGATCCGGATCCGACATTAGAGGATCTCGCCATGGCGATGATAGGTATCAGCGACAACGCGGCGACGAACGAACTCATCGACCATCTTGGCCGAGAGAAAATAAACACCGTCCTCAACGAGTTGGGCTACGCCGACACCCGCCTCGGACGGAAGATGATGGTGACTGGCGGTGGGACCAAAGACCTGCCGCCGGGCATCTCTGAGAATGTCACCTCACCGCGCGATGTTGCCAGCTTGGTAGCTGATACGGTCCACGAGACAACACTCTCGTCAGTTGCGTACGACCGTCTTCGGGTTCCGCTTCGCCACCAGCACGACACCTCGATGGTTGCTCGCTATCTCCCGTTGGGCGTAGACATCGAACACAAGACGGGAGAGCTGACAGACGCCGTTCTCGACGCCGGAACCCTCCGCATCGAAGATTGCGACCCCCTCGTCTTCGCCGTGTTTCTTGACGAACTTGATTCTCCCGGGGAGGGGACGGACGTCCTCGCATCGGTTGGTGCGCTCGTATACGATTGGCTCGAAACGCACAGAGAAAGTGACGGACTGGCGGTAGGGTGACGTCAACCCCAATCCTATCTGGAGTCGAAGTCCTAGTTCAACGAAATGATCTACCGGCCGTTGTTTGAGACGTCCTCAACACGGAATTCGAGACAGTCTCTGACCGTGGCGTCGGTCGTACTCGATCGGATGCCCGCTATCGCTGTTTCGTCCCAGTTGGATGTGCCGGGTGCGTGTGTTCGGGTAGATAGATGATATAGACGATTCCGCCGCTTCCCGTAGTGCGTTGCCAGACATTCTCGAACGCCGCGCGCGAATAGATACATCGCACATCCTCGTTGGTCGGTGCAAACGGGTCGTTGGCGACCACATCCCCGTCTTCAGTGAAACCGACGATTACCATCAAATGCCCATCTGTCCCATACCCCGCACTAGGCAATTCATCCGCCTCGAACGACACCGAAGTGATGACGGGAATACCGGCCTTGATGTATTGTTCCAATTCGGTCAGAGAGCGGAGTCGGGTCACGAAGCCATCGAGACCAAACCGTCCGGCATATGCGACGTTGAACGGCCAGTTGCCGGCACCATCGTAGCTGTAATCGTAGGTTCCGCGCACGGCGAAGTCGACTTGCGGGTCTTTGTAGTCTGGGTTGACCCAGCTCATCTGTTCGTCAGTAGGACCGCGCCCCCAGTACGAGAGGATCATCGCGGTGGAGGTAGGGCTGCACCACGCCTCGCCACCACCGTCCCACTTCGGATACTCTCCCTTGTGAATCTCCTGTGAGTACTTCGGTACGTCCAGTACGATGCCTTCTGCTCCGCCGAGCGGACTGGCGTCGACGTGCTTTTGTTCCGATAGGTGGGAGGCCATGACGCTGGCCGAGTGTACCACTGGCGAGTGCTCACTATTGGGCAGTCGATAAAGCGTCACACGCAGCTGATACGAACGCAGTGTAACTCCATCGACTGCTTTGAAGGTATCCACAGTAACTCGGCCGAACTCATCGTCTTGATCTGGGACGGAAGTGCGATGGATATCCATATCCGTCATTGCCCAGCGCCCCATGACGTACCAGCCGGTGCGGTCACCGCTGGTGGTCGTCCCTCGTATTTCTATTTCCAGCCATGTATCTGATGGAACATCCGCGGTCCACGATGCGATCAGTTGTTTTGCTCCGAAACTCACCGAGTGTACTGGTGATGTCCACCGGCTGTACCTCCAAGTTTTCGTGCTATAACCCAACGGATCGGTGTACTCGCACTTTCCAATGGAGTGTGCGATAGTGAGCGACCCGGCTCGATTCGTGGGTCGCGTCCCGCTGAATTGGCCCGGAGCGAAGTCTTGCGGTGAAGTCCATCGTTGGACATCGATGCGCCTCCTTTGTGCAGAAGTTTCACCGTTTCCGGAACTGATACCCGCTAAATTGCTTGTGAGTCTGGCTACATTCTCCGATTTCATAGTAGTTGGTCGAGAAATCACTCGGTTTTTATCACTGTTGTGACAATCACTACCTTGCGTCATTGATATGCCGATGCATTTCTACGACTAATAGGTTGCGCTGAATCAAAAGCGGATATCAACGGTAGATATCGAATTTGGCGGGTGTGGGCGGAAACATCGTTCGGGAATGAGTACATGCACAAGTAAGCGATGCGAATGATGAACCTGGCTATCTTCCGATGGAGCGTTCCAAGCGTTACAGTAGTCTTATTCCCAATCCCAGCCCGTGTCAGGGTTGCTGTGGTGATTCGCTTCATTACCGAGGCTCGGATTATTAGGATCAGAAATCTGTCGTGATCGATTACTCTACCGCTTGTGGCCGCGTCAGCGAGTGCGACGCCACTCGAGCTTTCGGAATGTCGTACTCTTCACAGAGTCATTCGACGTGTCGGTGACGCCGTTTCGAGAGCGTTCGAAGTTGGTCGAGCGCCATCTATTGAGTGTTGGGACGACGAGAGCACCGCGAGCGCTATGAGGGCGCTTTTTCGGACTATAATATCTTTGCTCGGCTATACACGCTCAAACGCTCTGCGGAGATCGACTTGGCAAATTCGCGCTAGTGCAGGTACAGCAATACTGAATCCCACAGCAAGACCAGCCAAGAAAATCAGTTCGTTCACGGGCCTGTCCTCCGAGTCATCGCAGTCGTCACTCGGCTAAGCTCCGTTCCGCCCCAGGTCGAACATCTACTGGAGCCAGTACAGTAGTGCTCCCCGGCTGTGGTTATACCGATAGCGCAAAATTCGCCCCAACTCGAACACTGCATCGCGCTTGGTTCCATAGACGCTGGTTCTACTGGCACCGTTAAAGCGGCGAGCCATGCGTTGTGAAAGTGGAATCGAGCCTTGGAAACGCTTCCAAGTGCTTCTCGATAGCGACGTGTAGCGTTGACTGTCCTTGTTGGACTATTCGTTCGCTTCTCACCCCGTATTGAAAAAGAGCGGGTGACAGTCGAAGGTGGTAGCAGGCTCTCTACAGCTAATCTTCACTACTGCTGTCGGTGCCGTCACTATCGTTACCGCTGTCAGTACTGTTGTCACTATCGCTGTCGTTGTTGTCGCTATCCGTTTCAGCGCCGCTATCGTCATCATCGCTGTCGTTGCCGCCGTCCGTACTACTGTCGTTGCTGTCGTTCTCGTTGCCGTCGTTGCTGTCGTTGTCCGTCTCAGCACCGTCGTTGTCGTCGTTGCTATCGCTATCGGTCTCGGCACCGCTGTCGTCGTTATCGTCGTTGCTGGCGGTGTCTTCTTCATCTCCGCTGCCACCACTACCGGCGGTGTCTTCGTTCTCACCGCCGTTGCCGTTGCTGCTGTTGTTTCCGCCCGTGCCGCTGCTGCACCCCGCAAGGGCCACCCCTGAGATCGTTCCGAACGTCGCTAAGTATGTTCGTCGGTCCATCATGACTGCCAATCCGCCGTGTCCACATAACCATTCTCATGGGGGAAGTTGAGCGGAAGTATAGAGTGGAAAGTCAAGTGCACGAAGCAATCTCGCAAACGACCGGCGCTGGTAGCCGCGGTCGACGACTGACCGAGCCGTGCTACTGATCGCACAGACGAAGGTTCTTGTACAATGGTGCAGCCACACGCGCGTAATGCACCGCCAGGATAAACTCCTCATCATCGAAGCGCTCGTCGCCTACGGTGGGATACGCGCACTCTCAGACCACGCGAGCAGCGCGCGTGGGACCTCGCTGAAGCAATGCTCGACAGTGATGGCCTCTCACCGGACGCGCTCGTCAGCGACGTCGACGAAGAATGGTCGGGGCCATAGGGGTTGGCTCTACTCGCCGTTTACCCGCCGTCACCGTAGGATTCTTCGGCAACCGTGGTGCCCGAACTGTCTTGTATCGAGATCGTGTCGCCATCGTTGTTCAGCACCGAACGCCCGAATCCAGCGTAGACATCACCGTCTGAATCGCTCCCCTCGCCCGTGTGAACGGTGAGCGTCTCGCCGGCCTCGAGCGTGATACCCTGGATCCCGTATGTCTGATCGTCGTCGAAGACGATCGTATATCCCGAGAGGTCGATCGTCGAGCCAGTTGGATTTTCGAGAGTGACTGTCTCGTCGTCACCTTCGGGCTGGATGTTCGCGATGGTGAGCTCTCCCGAGCTGTCGCCGCCATCCGGGACGGGCGTCGGGGTGGGAGTGTCCGAGGCCTCGAAGTTCCACAGACCAATGTTCTCCGATTGTGCATCCGATTCGAGATCTGCGAACTCGCCGCTCTTCGAGAACTCACTCTCGTAAAGTCGTGCATACCCGCCCTCAAGCAGCTGACGGTTGAACAGCTGGCCGTCATCGTGGTAGGCATAGACCAGTAGCCGACCGTAACTCCCGCGCCGGTCGGCACTCGGATCGGTCTCGATACGAATCTCCTCACCAGTACTCAACTGATCTTTTGCGAACCGGCTCGCCCGGTCGGCCCACTCCGAGAGGTGTGCTTCACCGGCGTCGTTCTCGGGGATACCCTCGAACTCGTTGGGGCTGACCCCACCGCTCACCTCGGGTGTATCGACACCAAGCAGACGAACGTTCTCGACATCGCCGTTCGGGAAGCGCACCTCCATCGTGTCGCCATCGACGATCTCCGTGACCGTGACGGTCCATTCACTGCCTTCGTCAGGGCTGCGCGCACCGCTCTCAGCATCGCCGGAGCTGCTATCGCCGCTACTCCCTGAGTCACCACCCTCACCTGCACTGCCTCCGCCGCTCGCGCCCGACTGTTCCGGCGTAGGAGTCGGTGTCTCGGTAGCTGTCGGTGTTGGTGTGGGGGTCGGGGTCGGTGTTTCCGTTGCTGTGGGTGTTAGGGTTGCCGTCGGTGTCGGCGTTGGTGTGCTTGCCGGCGCGTACGGAACGTTCACCTTCTGCGTCGCGATGCGGTCGTGGAACAACGTGTTTCGGTTCATCAACCGAACGCGTATCCAGACCTGACCCGGCGAGGCCGACGAGAGCCGCGACTCGTTCATCCGGATGGTGAACGTCCCGTTCGGCGCGCGACGTACATTCGGCGTGTCGAACTTCCAATTCCCACCGACAGCGATCGCGAAGTATGGATCGCCAGCACTGCCGTCAGCATTGGCCGCCGGGAGCGTCGTGTTTGCACGTACCTGCAGTGCAAACGCTTCGGGGCGTCCGTCGTTATCGCTATCGCGCTCGTTGACGACCGAGACGTTCTTGATGAGCGCCTGATCTGGGTAGGGAGATTTCTGTCCTCCACCTCCACCGCTGCTGGCGTTCGACTGCTTCGCTGTCGTGGTCGGTGTTGCCGTCGATGTGGATATCGGTGTCGCAGTCGGTGTCTCGGCGGGTGCGTACAGAACGGTCGTGGACCAGGCCGCGATACCGTCGTTGAAGGCTGTGTCGCGGTCAAGCAGCCGAACGGTGACGTTCAACTCCCCGCTTGCCTCGTCAGGGATGACTGAGTCGTTCATCGGGATCGTCGTCGAGAATTCCTCGTCTCGGGCGACCTCCGAGGTATCGAAGCGCCACTGCCCGTTTGCTTGGACGGCGAAGTACGGCTCACCAGGCTCGCCAGGGCTACCGTCACCCTCGGGAACCGACGTGTTCGCGTGTACGAGGACATCGAACGCTTCGTAGCTTCCATCACCGTTCACGTCCGTGGTGTTCACGACCTCAATGCCAGGGGCTTGTGCTTCGACTGCCGTGGCATTCGTCGCGCTCGTGTTGTTCCCCGCGGGCGCGAATCCCGACCAAACGGCGCTGGCTGCGCCGGTCACCACGAGGAGATAGACGAAGGCTGCGAGCACGAGAACGACTCGGCGCTCGTGGGAGAGTCCCGGGAGGCGCGAAAGCGACGATGCGCTCAGACGATCGCGAAGCCCGCGGATGTTGAACGCGAGAAGCAGTGGCACGGCAAGCGCGATGAGTAGCATCACCACCGGGAGAAAAAGCAGCGCAACGAGCGCGACGATGACGACACCAACGTTGCGGGCGGTGCGGCCCGGCCGCATGAGTGGGATGCGGCTTGTAATGGAATCAAAGGTTGGCATATCTACACTGTAGTGAACGGTCGATAAATACCTATCTCACCTACCGATAAATGAACCAGTGGGTGAGTCGTTTAGACAATGATCAGGGGAGACAGCTAGGTGGTAAAAGTGAAACGAACGAGGGGGGGGGGGGGGGGGGTGCCCTCCGCGGCCCCCCTCGCCAGTTTGGCACTCAATTCGCTACAGCCCGCAAACGATGTAGCTGTTGGCCAGTCCGAGTGCTACAAGATACTGTCGCCGATGCATAGTTCCCGCTTGAGATATATCGGGACAGACGTGCCTTCAGCAACCAAACCTTGTGTAACAGTTGACCTTCCACTGGTAGCGACAAGTTACATAAGATAAAATCGGCTAGCGTACCAGTGATGTGTCAGGGTGTAAACGTGATGCAGGTCATTGATACACAAAGCTTATTCCAAACTCGTCAGGAAATTAAGCGCGCACAGGGGTGTGCTCGGCATCATTGCGGCGCGTGGCACTCGGCACACCCCTGTGGGCTATGGATTTTTCAGTCATCTTCATACAAAGATAGAGGATTGAGACGAGTCAGCTTGAACCCTGTCGCTTCCGATACAGTCACTATTCCATCGGGCGAATTCGATACAGCAATTCATCGCTGTTCCGGGCGCGCGCCCTGTTCAATCGCCTCCTAGAAAAGTGGAACACTGCGCTAGTCCTGTATCTACAGTTGCTCCTCTATTGCATCTCCCGAACTCTCAGTTGGCGGCGACATGTCGATTACACCCTCAGTGGGTACGAACACGAGCTGATGCGACTGACGCGCGACATCACTTCGCAGCCCGAGAGTTCCACACACCAGCCACTCGGTGCCACCGAGCGTCGGGTGAGCGATAGTGTCAGATGCACAATCGCTGCAGTTGATCCGTGCGACCGTGACATCACGCTCGTCGGACATCGAGTACGCATAGACACTCACTGGCGACCCTTCGCCGACTGATCGCTCACACCGTCCACAGAGCGCGTGCTCACCATCACTGATCGTGGCTCCGGTGACCGCCCGCTCGATCGGCACGGTGATCGAGTGGTGTGTCTCGACGCTCATCGGCTGCCTCCGTGCCCATAGTGAGGACAGTACTTTATGTGATAACGGGCAAAGTAGCCGTAGAATCCCGATCCGCAGTTCGGGCAGCACTCGCCGCTCATCGCTGCTCACCACCGCTCTCGTCCGTGATTGCTTTCGCTATCGGTGCGACACTGTTTTGACCGCTTAGGCTTGTAGTGCACATGGCTGTTGCCTGGTAAGACAGCCAGCCCGCGCGTCTCAGCGCGCGGGCATTCTCTCCGTCGAGAACGCCCTGAAGGGCCGGTCTGTCTCCACCATATTGTATACACCACACCGTGTTAAACCTATTGGTATACACCTCGTGGTTTCACCAATAGGATTATACTATACAGCTCCGTACTCCAAATATGGAACGAAAACGTAGCGAGGGCGGCGAGTTCGTCGAATCGGTCACGCTCAATGCGGTGCTCGGCGTGTTCGATGCCGTAAAGGGGCCGGTCGTCACGAGCGGCGACGTTGCCGACGCGCTCGGCTGCTCGCGCGAAACTGCCCGCCGAAAGCTCCGACAGTTACATCGAGAGGATCGCGTCGACCAGCGCAAGACCGCTGGGAGAGTCGTCTGGTGGCTCACCGACGACACTGACGACACAGCTACGTCCGATCACGATTCCATTACTGCCGCTGAAGCGGCCGACGAGCTGCTGGTGATGGGTGAGGAGTCAGCGACGGACGTCGACCTTGACGCCATGATACGCAACTCGAAAACCGTATGGAGTTCACTCGACGAGCAGGATTCGGAGCCGGAGCCACGCGAGTGATATTCCTCGACTCGTGGGTGTGGTTGGAGGCCTTTTTCCAAGGGACTCATGGGGCGGACGCCGCGGCGCTGGTTCGTGACATCGATGAAGAGGGCGGAGTCATCGCACCGACGGTCCTCCTCGAAGTCAACTACCGAGCGCGCCGCGAGGCTGGTGTTGAGCGAGCGCAGCGCCTCACCGAAATGATTCAGCGGATCGAACATCTTTTGATTGAGCCGCTTACCGCCGATGTCGCGCTTCACGCCGCTGCCATTCGGGACGATTACTACCACCGCCGGTCGCTTGAACTCTCCTACGCCGACGCCATTCACATTGCAACTGCCGTAGCGACCGAGTGTGATCGGCTATACTCGGGCGATCCCGATTTTGAAAACGTCAGCGAAGTTCAGACGGTTGTGATCCGGTGAACCCTACGCGATAGGGCATGCAACCAGCACCAACGGCTTCGACTGGCAGATTCAGCGTAATCAACAGGAAAAGCCTACTGCTGTGATTGACATCGGAGAAAAAGGAACGTGCGACGATCACTTTGTTCACGCGCCAGAGGCATTCCTGTATGAAGATACGGTCCGGCTCATCTACAACGCACAGAGAACCGGACACAAAAACTACGATAGGGAGTGGCAGTAGCATCCGACCCAGAAGGGATTGGACGCGACTTCGAGAAAATAGGACAAACAACAGCAGGCGATACTGCGCTCGGTGGTGATGATATTCGCGTTAAGCGCCCCATCGAAATCGACGGTGAGTTTTTCGCTCTCCACAGCCAGGATATCAAGAACCACGCTACGATCTGCAAATCAAGCGATGGGTGCGAAACATGGGATATTGTAAGCAAATTCCCGCACTCGAATGGAACCACCTTCATTCTAGAAGATTCTCACATACTCTGCATCGCATCAGATGCGAATATGTATGTGAAGCGAATCCCAACTCAGTAGGTATACCGAATTTGGCGATGGTGAGCGGGCAGCTGGTCGATCATTAAGACAGCTTCAGCCAGTGATCCCCGCGAACGGATCGGTCAACTGGACCCCACGACGTGACGCCCACGATGACTGGCGAGCGCTGCCGGCTCGCCTCGCTGCTCTATCGTGACTCGTCGCCCGCAACGCCGACCGTCGAGAACACCTACTGGGAGACGATCTATGAGTGAACATCACGTCTTAACTACCGCCGTGCAAATTGTAACAACAGAGATGGCTGGAGACTATAGGGTAGAACATGAAGCTATGAAGTAAATTCGAACAATGATACAAAGCATACGAAATCTTGCGTTTACAACTTTTGTTGGAAAAATCGTCGGTAGAATTTCGTCCTACGGCATGGTCCTTCTCCTCGCTTGGAGGTTTGGTCCAGTAGCCGTCGGAATATTCTCATTTGGAAAAGTTACGCTACAGATCGGCAAGACCCTCTCAACAGCAGGGCTCGTGAATATTGCGCAAAAATACGTTTCGATTTATCGAGCAAATGAGGAACAGCAGAAGCTAAATGGACTCGTTGTAGCTTGTATCGGCGCAGTAACGGTTCTTGGATTAGCGTTTAGCGGTGTTCTTCTTCTGAACGACGACATTGTTACCGTTCTGTCCGGTAAATCGAACAACAGCTTCACCAGAATTTTCGTGATTGGCATACCATTTTTTGCTATTGCAACAATATCAGCGGCGATTACCAGAGGGTTCAAGCGAGCCAAATATTCCGTGTACATCCTCGACATCGGCTTCTTCACAGCTTCCTTTCTCATCACTGGTGCGATCGTTATACTGAATCCATCGTTTGAACTGGTGGTCCTCGGGTACGTTGGTGCAACTGTTCTCTCCTCACTGCTCGGGATTTACGCACTCACTCGCTTTGACATGATCTCGCTCGATTCCGGCTTCGACTTCGATCTGCGATCAATCATCCCCGAGGGTGCCAGAATGTTCGGCATCGGCATCTCACAACAGTCGGTCGTCTGGGCCGATATCGTATTCTTGGCGTATCTGACGTCTGCCGGAACCGTTGGCCGGTATGAGGTCGCGTATCAAACCGCTGCTCTCCTCGGATTTGCGCTCGTCGCGGTCAACTCAGTGTTTCCGGCGATCGCTGCGGGACTGTACAATGACAATGAGATCGAACAACTCTCAGCGTACTACAAAGCGATCACGAAATGGATCACGTATCTAACGGTGATCGCCGCCAGTGGATTGGTTCTATTCGGGAGGTCCTATGTGGGACTACTCAGCGAAGAATTCGTGAGTATCGTTCCAGTGCTTGCAGTATTGGCCGCCGCCCGTGTGGTTGCTGTCGGTACCGGTCCTGCTGGGATGTTATTGATGATGGCCGATAAGGAACGCACTGAACTACTGAACTCCGCTGCCGTCGCAATAGCGAACCTGATACTGAACTTCGTGTTAGTGAATCGGTACGGGATGTTTGGTGCTGCGATAGCAAGCAGTCTCTCATTGAGCGTTGTGAATATTATCCGAGCACTGCAAGTGCGACACTACCTCAGCATTGCGCCGTACGACCGGGAAATATTCGATCACGTCTGGGGAGTCGGTGCTGCTATCGGTGGAATTGTCGTTGTGCGGCTCGTTGGTGGGTCATCAATCTTAGCAGCAATAGTAGCAGCAATAGTAGGCATATCGATATTCGCTTTAACCATCATGAATATCGGCCTTTCAGAAAGAGATACCAGCCTCATAAGTTCCATTGACTGATTTGCGATCGCGTTATTCTTCAAGATAACCTAATTGAGAGAGGCGATCTTCAACCACTGATTGTTCAACATCAGTCTCGTTATTTGTCTCGTCTTCTGCTACGATCTTCCGTTCTTCATCATCGTCAATGACATGCCAAGGGATTTCGATCAGTTCCGGAGTATATGTTCTTGAAGGATGTCCCCACTGTTTGATCGGTATGGGGGTAGATCGTTCTCCCAGCATATTGCCGTGATCAGAAGTAATCACTGTACGCCCATCAAGTGCATCAACCAATTTCTGAATATGAGGAAGTGTTCGTCGCAGGTTATCATAGTACGCTGCTTTAGTAACTTCGATAGAGGTTGTTGAATCTCCAGTCTCATATCGCAACCAGATGTGCTTTCCTTGAGGACTGGCTTGATTAAGAAACTCTTTGTCTTCTGTAGTCGAATCAGTAATAAATGGATAGTGGGGCTGCATGTAATGAACTATCAACCGTTTATTTGGATAGGACACGATTGCTTCTTTTGCGTGTTCTGTTATCGTCTCTGGGAGAACAGTTCCCCACTTTTCGTCCCATCCTTCATCTAGCCAGACCTGTTCTGTTGCATGGAAATTCGCATTGACATGGTCTGCATTTCGTTCAAGTTGTGGATTGGCGGTCACATATACTGTATCGGAAACATCGTTCCCATCAAAATTCGCAGCTAAGAACTCTGGTGTTGCGGATCCCCGAGATATCTCCTTTTTAGTCGTGCCCTTTAGCTCTGGACTGGCAATTTCTCGAAACATGTCGTACCGGCACCCGTCCAGTATTAGTAGATTATCCCAGTCTTTGCTGAGAACATCAATCCCATTCGGATTGTGTGACCGACATCCCAACCTAGAATGAAACAATCGATTGGCTTCTCGAAGTAGTAGTCGGGGATTTTTAATCCCTAACGCGAGACGTGTTGTGTTCATGTGTTTAATCCTGTTCTGTCTCGTTTGATTTAGCGATTTGGATTTGCGGCTATCCAGCGGTTGCGCGGATAACCAAAGTGATTTACTGTTTGTTGCCACATTCTACAGCAATGAGAGACGTTCCACACGATTCTATTGTTGGAACAAGTCTTCGAAAGTCCTATGACTGGCTTCTCAACCGTGATCTGGTAGCTAGTGCATACTCGACGTATGTCGGAGCCTGGACTACACTCACCTCTCGATATCCTATTGGAACCAACATTTACGAACGAGAGTGGGATCTCCTCATCCTCCTTGACACATGCCGTGTAGATGCCCTTCGAGAAGTCGCTGATGACTACGAATTTCTGGGGGAGATCAACCGACTCCTTTCCGTTGGAAGTACCTCGAACGAGTGGATTGCAAATACATTCGTTGACCAGTATGCTTCGGAAATAAGTGAGACAGCATATGTCTCCGCTAATGGCTATGCGGAACGTGTGTTGGAGGACGGCATCTATCCGGAAGTGTATATTGGCGGCCGCCGTTCTCCGCCATCGCTGACCGCAGATCGGACCGTCGATCACGAGACGTTTGGAGAGCTCGATTACGCATGGAAACGGGGAGAAAGCGAATACGAAGGACACATCCCACCGAGAGTAGTGACTGATCGCGCGATTGAACTCGGGCGAGAGGGAGAGTACGATCATATTGCTCTGCATTACTCACAGCCACATGCTCCATATACGGTTGCTGCACAGTGTGAGGACCGTGAGCGCCGAGAGTACGAAGAAAATCCGTTTAGCGCGCTTCGCAGTGGAACGGATCGGTCGTTAGTATGGGAAGCCTATCTCGAAGAACTTCGCTCTGTACTCGACGAAGTAGAACTCTTGATTGAGAACTTCGACGCAGATACAGTAGCGATTACAGCTGACCATGGTGAAGCATTTGGCGAGTACGGAATCTATGGTCACCTTCCCGGCCTCCTGCATCCCGATGTGAAATACGTCCCGTGGGTGGTTACGAGCGGAACGGATTCACAGGAGTATACACCAAGCCAGTATAATCAAACAACGACAAATACACGCGAGCACTTGGAAGCTCTTGGATACATATAGTCACAAATAGTGAAAGTCGTCATATAGGCAGTGTCTAGTCAAAGTATGAACACTTCCTGGGTTGAGGTAAATGACTCTCCAAGAACTGCTCACAGAGACCGTCAAGACGCCTTCTTTTGAGTGTCGGGACGACGAGAGCACTGCGAGCGCCCTGAGAGCGGTCGCAGTGCGGCTCCATTCAGCGGGAATCTCGTACCGAGAAACGGCCGCCGCTCTCGAAAGCATCGGCATCAAGCGGTCACATCAGGCGGTGTATCAGTGGATCCACCGCGTTGATGAGAAGGCTCTCGACCCGCCGACGTTCACGAGAGCGAAGCTCTCGTGCAGCACATCAGAACGCAAAGCGTTCTGAGGACGGCGAAGCCGTCGCGGGTCGCGGTCGATGAGACGGCCATTCGGATCAGCCGCGAGCAGTTCAGGGTGTACGCCGCGCTTGATGTTGATTCGAAGCTGCTACTCGGCATACGGGTCTCGCGCTGGCGGGGCACGCGGCCCGTCAGCGCGTTTTTTCCCGAGCTGAAAGAGCGTCACGACCTCTCAGAAACCGAATTTCTGGTCGATGGAATGGGCTACCTGACCGCCCTCGCGCAGACCGATTTGAGCGGTCACCTCAACTATGTCACGCGAAATCTGATCGAGAAGTGGTTCCAGACGCTCAAAATGCGCGTCGAGCGCTTCCACCATACGTGGATGGGCGGCAGAGCCAGCGCGCAGCGCTGGCTCGCTGCATTCGCCTTCTACTACAACTATCAGCGCCCGAATCAAGCGCTCGATGACCGCACGCCAGTTGAGGAGGCGACGAACGCCTGACTAGACACTGCCGTCATATAAAATCAATCCGGTGGCGAACATTTGGCGTACCCACCGGTATCAATTGTCTTCTTCCGTAGTGGATCACAAGACCGACTGAGGAATCGAAATTCCTCAATCAAATTGATTGTTGCTGGGTCCTGCGGGATAGCGAACGAGGTTCCTCCGAACTGAGGATCAACATCGTTCCCCATTGGTGCTGCTGGACCGATGACCGCAGTGACCGAAAATAGTATAATGAGTCCAACAGCTACGATATTTCGAACAGCTGACCATCTTCCAAGATTGCACAATACACTTGCTCCGATCCCGCCAAAACCGATCGTTAGTAAGCCCACGAAATAGTACGCCCGAAATTGCTTGCCCGATGGCCCCGATGCGACCGCTAAGCCGATTGTCGCAACTACCACCCCAATTCCAACTGAAACGATTGGATCCGAACGCTTCCGTCGAAGCATACTGAGGCCACCGATCGCGGCTAACAGAAGTGGGACGATCAGGGGCACGAACTTAAGAACGACCATGATCAACGATTGCCCACCACCAGTTCCCGCACCAGAAGCAGCCGTGCCTGACATCGGAATGAACGATGCGAGAAGGCCACCAGAACTTTTGGCTGCAGCGACTGTAGAACCAACGGCCATTCCAACGGTGGTTTCTGCGTATCCGGACCACAGAATTCGGGTGAGGATGACTGTTCCACCGACAAGTAGTGCTCCAACGATACGTAGATTCACTCGCTTTTGACCAGAGAGAACCGTGTGAACAACGAACGAGATCGTGATGATTCCAACAATAGCCAGTGAGTAGAAGAAATGCACGAGCACGCTCGTCGCTAGCATGAACATGAGCAAAAACACGTTTCGGCGGGTCGGCGCACGAAGGACGAGAACGAGTAGATAGAGTACGACAAGAAAGTATAGGAGTGACATGTATTCTGCTTCGATGAGTGCTGATGTTCGGACTAAAAGCGGGAAATACGATCCCAGGACCCCAGCAAAGATTGCTGAACGGCCACCTTCTCCGGCTTTGTAGACCAGTGCAGCAAGGAGCCAGGGAAACGTTGCCGCAACGATGAGACTAGCGAAACGCAGTGATGGGGGATGAAGGCCGGACACAGCAGCGATTACGGTTGAACCAATCGGATACTGAGTAGCGGATTGATAGAGACCACCGGGCGCAGCATATTTTCCTGATGCAAGTGTTTTCCTAACAATCTCATAAAGTGACACTTGATCGATACCACTGTATGGAATAACGAGAAACGGACCGATCCGCACAAGCAATGCAGTGTACAGTCCGGAAATGGCATACTGCATCGTTTTCCGCGGTGAGAGTTGTTCGGAGAGGGCGGCGATGACGGTAACAATGCCCGGAAGGGCCACCACACCAAACATGAGCCACGACCGAGGATAGAGGTCTGGGTGCAAAACCAGTGCCAAGCCGGCGAGAGCGCTCACTACCCAGACGCCAGCCACTCTCCCAGAGACTCTCATTCGTTAGTGGTTGCGCAAGTGTTTCATAAATATCCATTCATCCGAGACGACCTATTCGTTTCCCCTATTGGAACCGATCCTGATAGCTGATGTCGTCAAGTAGCGACACCGCTTTGATGAAGCCAACGTCGCGAGGGGTGACCAATCGTGGCGGGGTGGCTAGGCCCGTAGCTAGCTCAAACGGATTCTGCACGAGAATACCCCCGTTCGACAGCGTTGATGAGTTCGCTTTCGGTTGGGCCATGTTTCGCGTCCAATGCGTTCTCAGCCATCTTTTGCCGTTGCTGCGGGTCCTCGTACAACGTCGCTAGCGCCTCGATGATGCTTTCGCGCGATCGTTCGATCAACAGCCCGGTCTCCTCGTCGTCGAGTACGTCCGGAACCGCGCCGACACGGGTGGCTACGACGGGCGTGCCGACTGCAAACGCTTCGAAGACGACTCGTGGCCCAGTTTCTCGTTTCGAAAGAAGAGCTAACACATCGGCTGATGCTATCTCTGACAGGGCTTTGCGATGTGGTACGTTTCCAAGCAGTTCGATTCGACTGCCGACCTCGGTGTTGCGAATGCTATCGTCCAACTGTTCCCGCAAAGGGCCGTCCCCGACAAGCGTCAGTGTTGCATCCGGATGCTCGACCGCAAACTCACAGAACCCGTTGAAAAGAATATCGACGCCCTTCAGTTCACGCAATGCACCGACGAACACGACTGAAAACGAATCGTCAGCGCTATCGACCGGTCGAGAAGCGTACTCGGAGACGTATGTTGGATTCGTGATCGGTGTTCTGATGATGCTGTCTTCGTCGACGCCAGCATCCACGAGTATCTCGTCGACCCGCTTGCCGACGCTGAAGTGGGCCACTGGATTACCGAGTGTGGCTATCCACGATCGAACAGCCAGATCTTGGCAGTCATAGATGACTGGAACGGAGAGCAGCATCATCGAAATGGCGATCGGCGGGGTCGAGAACGATGTCGAATGGATGTGAGCAATGTCGATACGACGAAAGAGACCGATAAGCATCGCCGCCACGAATGCGACCCCACCTTCGAGAATCATTCGAGCTGGAGCTGGCAGATCGAGTTTCATCGGAATAATACGATAGACATGACTGCCGTTTTCTTTGGCGAAGAGCGGTCTGTCCTGATGGTATGCAGTCAAGATGTGCACATCGTATTCATCTGGAAGTGTATTCGCAAGCTCCGAAAAGAATGTCGGCGACCCACCGCTGTACGGCGGATATAGCGGTGCGAACAGTAAGACACGGGTCATGCTATCGTTGCGGCGAGTACCGCTTCTGTCTGATCCGTGACTGCATTCCACGAGTAGTGCTCGGCGGTACGCATGTTCCTCGCTTTCGTTTCTTCCTCAATCGCAGGCGCGTCAAGTAGCTGTTGAATCGCGTCCGCAAACTCGTCGGTACCACTACCATCATCCTGTATCAAATAGCCATTCTCCCCGTCCACGAAGAAATCCTCGTACACCGGCAGCCGCTTTGCGACCACCGGCAGACCGGCGGCCATCGCCTCCAGCAGCACGATCCCGAACCCCTCCTGTGTCGAAGCGAAGACGAACAGCTCGGCCCGATTGAGCAGCTCGATCTTCCGCTCCTCGTCGACGAACCCGTGCACCGTAACGCACCCATCCAGATCGAGCTCTTCGACCATCTGCTCCAACCGCTCCCGTGCGGGCCCATCGCCGGCAACGTCTAACCGGACGTCGGAGCCCTCGTCGCGAAGCCGTCGCACGACACGAACAAGTCGATCCTGGCGCTTTCGCTTCGTCAACCGACCGACCACGACGAGTCGTCCCGGCTCGGACTCGATCGCCGGCCGTCGGTACCGTTCGTACTCCACACCGTTCGGAATGACGGTGAGTCGCTCCTCGGGCACGCCGTAGTCCACGAACTGCTGTTTGACGTGGGTCGCCGGAACGACGATAGCGTTATACTCGAAGATACGCAGAAAGTTCTGTACGGTCAGCTGAATCGTCGCCGTGAGCGGATCGTACACGTCGTAGCAGCTTCGATCGAAGAACTCGTGGCGAGTCGCGACGATCGGCACGCCGAACAGCTTCGCCGCGAGAACCACAAACGTCGGATACGGCGTCATCGTCTCGGCGATCGCATCGAACTCCTCGCGGTACAGCAGCCCGATTACGATCGGCAGGCTGACGAACGCAAACAGATAGCGCGACAGAAAATACCCGAGCGAGCCATACTTGAAGACGAACACCGGAACGCAGGTGACGTGCCGGAAGCGCCGTCCCTGATCGACGGTTTCGTTCGGCAGTTCGGGATCGGTCTTCCCCGCCAGCACCGTCACCTCGTGGCCGTTCGCCGCGAGGCGCTTAGTGATCTCGTTCGCCCGCTCCTCGCCGCCACCGCCGCCGGAGAGAAACGAGGTGTTGTTGACGTACAGCAGCTTCATACCACCGTCCGGGGAGTCGCTGTGCGTCTCGATAGCTACTCACCGAATCCACGTCGTGAGGATCGTTCGCATCAAACCGAACGCATAGCCCAACTGCGGCTTTTTCGTTTCACCGGCTTGTCGCTCTGCGATGGTGATTGGCACCTCCCGTAGTCGAAGCCCGTTCTTGCGCGCTTCGATGATCAACTCGGGCGCGCTGAATCGTTCTTCGGTCAGCGTCAGCTTCGGCAGTTCCGACCCACGAATCGCCCGAAAGCCGTTCGTACAATCGGTGATATCCGATTTCGTGAGCATATTGATCAGCCGCGTGAACACACGAATCCCGGCTCGACGAACGACACTGTTGCCCGAGTAATCAGTGCCCTTGTGCCGCGACCCCATTACGTAGTCGGCTTCGTCGTTCATGATCGGGGCTACCATCCGTTCAAGCCGATCGCTTGGATGCTGACCGTCACCGTCCATCGTCACTACGATCGAGGCCTCCTCGCGCATAGCGATGGCAAAGCCCGTCTGAAGAGCGCCACCCTGACCCTGATTGAGATGGTGTTCAACGACGGTCACGCCATCGGAACGGGCACGGTGGGCGGTCGCGTCTGCTGAACCATCCGAAACGACGATCGGCATGACGAGATAGCCACGAATCGTCTCCGGCAACGAGTTGACGACCTTCTCAATGGTTGCTTCTTCATTGTAGGCCGGAATCACAACACCGATTGTCTCGCCCCCTCCGTCTGCCTGGATCGCGTTGGCCTGGTCGAGCGAGAGACTTCGTGTGAGATCGTTGATCCGGCCCCGATTGGCACGCACAAGCGACACGAGATAGAACACACAAGCCAGCAAGCCAACATTCCCGAGCAACGAGACGGTCACGTATCGCTTGCGAATGTTAAGGAGGTTCCCAATTTGATCGTAGATCGCCGGGATAAAGGCGACGGCGAGCAGTCCAACGGCCGCACCGCCGGCAAGCAGCAGGTCTGTCCTGATGAACCGCCTCCGATAACGTTCGAATCCCCACGCTAACGCTGCGATAGCTAGCACTACGAACGCTAGCATCAGTATGCTGTTCATCTATCACACCCTTTGACAAATTCTTTTAGAATCCGTGTCAATTTTAGCCCTTTAACAAACACTCTGAAGCAAACCTAATAATAGTGTCGACTACCCGCTGTACGCTCAC
This sequence comes from Halococcus sediminicola, assembly GCF_000755245.1. Classification (NCBI taxonomy): domain Archaea; kingdom Methanobacteriati; phylum Methanobacteriota; class Halobacteria; order Halobacteriales; family Halococcaceae; genus Halococcus; species Halococcus sediminicola. Next base: position 121,961 of record NZ_BBMP01000023.1, read on the forward strand.
TAGAACGCTATGACTCGCTCTAGTAGTCTGTCAATAGCGAACTCTTCCGACGAGATCCTTCTGAGAGGGAATTCCGTCAACAGCGTTCCTCACTACCACGTTTCGCGCCACTTCAAAGTAGGGCACTCAGTTGAGTATCGGTATCCACCGCGCAATTCCCTGTCTTTTAAACAGTCTACAGTTGTCCACCTACCAACGGTACAGTAACAACCCAGATGAACGCTACCACTTACCGGCGACTCTCGAAGGCCACACTTGCAGCAGGTGCAATTGCGCTCACCGTTACCGCTGTCGCTGCACACCTCACGCCGGCGACGGGTTACGAACTTTCGATCTACCAGGCGACACCGAGTGTGTTCTGGATTGGTTTCTTTGCCGTGCTGGCGGTCGCGGCCGTTCTTGCCTTCGGCAGCGACCGACGATCGATCCGTATCGCGGCGCTGTGGCTCGGTGGTCTCGCAATCGTCGCGTTCACCGCGTTGCCACTCATTCGTGGCTACTATTTCTTTGGCCCGGAGGACGCGCTCACACATCTCGGCACGACGAAGGGCCTCGTTCACGGAACCGTCGATCTCACGACGATTATCTATCCAGCGATGCACACTCTTGCTGTCCTTCTCGGCACGATCACTACAAAGTCGTTCACGTGGGCTCTCTTAATTACGGTCCCAATCTTCGTCGCGGTGTTTGTTCTGTACGTACCCCTCTGTGTACGCCTGATCGTTGCCCGTACCACTATCGACCCGATCGCCGTCTTCTCGGCCCTGCTCTTGCTCCCGATCGCCGTTATCTACCTCCCGGTGCTCCAGCCGATCCCGACCAGTGAAGCCATCCTCTTCATCCCTGCTGTCACCTTCGTCCTACTCGCGTACACACGCCGCCCCCGACGGCTCGCCTTTGGCACCTTGCTTGTGATTACTCTCGCCTTTCTCGTCGTCCTTCACCCACAGCACGGGCTCGTTTTCGGAGCTCTACTCGGAATCGTACTGGTTACACAGTTTTTCGCCCAGACGCTGACGCGTACGGTCACGGGGCCGAAAGCAATCGCGAGCTTATTCGTCCAGTTCGTCGTGCTCGCCGGTGTTGGCCTCGCTGTCGTCTGGCTCTGGCTCAGTACCCAGTCGCTCTTTGGCCGGGGCGTTTCCGAGCTCGGCCCAGTGCTGTTTGACGTCGAGAACACCACTCAGCTTCGGACATTCCTCTCAACACACTCGCTTGACACCATCATCGCCGAACTGCTCGACAATCCCGCACAACCGATTATCCCGCGCAGCAACACACTACAAATACTCGGGGTGTCTGTCCGCGCAATCTATCGCCGCACGTTCGCCGTCGAGATCGTCTATGCTGTTTTCGCCATGCTCGCCCTCCTCGTTCCGATCCTCTCGAAACTGGCGGACCGCCGCAACATCCGCTATTCGGTCGTGCTCTCGCTCGCCTGTGGGGTCGTCCCTGCTGTGGTCCTCACCGTGCTATACGTCCTTGCGGGTAACCCGCTCCAGTATTTCCGGTATCTCGGCTTCATCCTCGTTTTCGTGACGGTCCTCGGTGGCGTCTTCCTCTGGGAGGCACGCGCCACCGCCGAAACCTGGCTTCCATCGATGCCCGTCCGTAGCGTCCTTACCGTCGGCTTCGTCGTGTTGCTCGTCGTCTCCTCGTTCACGATGTTTCGCTCACCGTATGTCACCCAAGAGACCGACCATGTTCCGGAAGGGCAGATGGATGGCTACGAATTCGCGTTTGCCCATGGCGCAAGCGAGATGGGATTTGCCGGCGTCGGATCGCCGATCTATCGCTATCGCGATGGCATCGCCGGCTCGAATGCATCAAGCGTTCCCAAAGCATCGCTCGACGACCCACGCGGTAGCGGTGCGTACTCGCGCGTCCCATACCATTTCGCCGACCAACAGCTTCGAACACAGTCCGACGATCCGTTCTATCTCCCGGTGACGGCAGCCGACCGACAGTCGAGCACACAACTGTACGGTGGGGTCGAGTTCTCGCGGGCGGACTTTGCATACCTCAATACAACACCCGGTATCGCCAACACTTATGCGAACGGACAGTTCGACCTCTATCGTATCGAACCAATCAACGAAACCGATGGATGAAGGGTGTGTTCGGCCGTTCGTAGCCCTTATTTCGCGGAGAGAATCCTGTGTTTAGCAAGTGGATATTGAAAATATCCATCAGATTCTTTACCAAACAATCCAACGATCAGAGAGAAAGATGCCGTACAGCAAGACACCAGACAAGGAGGAATACTGCCCGACGTGTGAGTCCGTGCAGTCGATCACCCAAACTGTTGCGTGGCAACCAAACCAGTGTGAGGAGTGCGGAGCAGAGATCCCATCATAATAGAATAAGTCCGGCAGGCTTCGTTGGCGCGGTTTCAGCGAAAGTACGTGCGCGTTTCAAGGAGCGCTTCAAAATATTCTCAATTATCATATTGCCGGTCAATCAACCACGTTCGAAGTTCGTTCCCTCAACCACCCGCTGCCGATCCGTTCGCCTTCGACTCTACGACGACTGACTCGAGCGCGATCGTCCCGTAGCCGGTCCGGAAGCCACGGAATTCGATTCCATTGCGCGGTTCCGCAAGCGTGAACGGGACGGTCACCGTCTGCGCCCCACTCGCTGCTGGCACCTGTTGACGGGCAATTACACGCGCTCTATCGCCCACCGCCACGTCGACGGTTAAGGCTGAGCCGTTCGCTCCGCTGTCGGCCGCGGAGACACGAAACGTTGCGGTGTAGTTGCCCGCTGGCAGCGCCGTGTAAGGACCGTGCCAGACGTTGCTGCCGTTGGTGCCATGAGTATCGACGAGGCGGCTACCGTTGACTCGTCTTTCGCTCGCTGTGAACTCGTTGGCATCGAAGACAACGCGCTCGCTCGGTGATGATTGCGTGATGCCGACTGGCGATCCGTTATACCCCCGCTTGAGAATCCAGATACCGTCCTGATAGCGATAGACGCCGTACTCGTCGCCAACCAGGGGGAAATATGCGTCCCGCACGGGTATCGACCAGTCGTACGAGCGCGTATCGAGTCCTGTATCGAAGAGGACGTACTCCGGCTTCGGCGTGCCGTACTGCTGCTGATAGAGCCCGAACAGCGATGGATTCGGGATGAACGTCGCGTTCGAGCGCGTCGCGACGTGAGGATAGATCGTATTTTGGGTCACGAGTGAGGCATTTGCCGGCACACTCTCGACAGCCGTCGCAAGCGTCTCTTTGTGGTCGTTGGTCTCCGGCACCGCACCTTCGTCGGCGATAGTCTGTGCGCCGGCCCCGGCACTCGTCAGAAGCACCACGACGAGAAACGTCGTGAGCGCGCGTCCCGACGGTAACATCGGCGATAGTCGCCCCAATATGCGACTGGCCCCGATATAGACGAACGGCAGCAGATAGAGCGGGTAGTGGACATCGAACGTGTAGAACGCCTCCGTCCCGCTGAGCAGCCATGCGAACCCGAGAAACGGTGCCAGCGCACCGAGCGTGCTCTCATCGACCAGCGCGAGGAACAGTACCGGTGCGAGAAAGAGCGCGAAATATAGCAGTTTGGTGAAGACGTCGGCTCCGAGCGACTCGACAATGAGTTCGGGCCGCGAAAGAATCAACGAGAGCAACTGACCGGTCGTTGCTCGGCCACCCTCGACGAATGGCTGCAGCGGGGCCGCGATCGCCGCCTCGCGGATGCCCGAGACACGGCTGAAGCGAGCGATGACCGCCCCCGAGAGGAGTTTCGCGGCGACGGTCAGTACGGCCGCCCCAGCGAACACCCATCGTTCGCGAGCAAGACGGCCGGCACGGTAGGCACTGATTGCGAGACCGACCAGAAAGCCGCCGCCGATGAGCACCATGAGTTCGTTGGTAACCAACACGAGTGCGAACGCGAGCAAAAACAGTCGATACCGCTCGTTGTGATACCAATGATAGGCCAAAAGGACCAGCATCGGCAGGAGAACGTGTTCTTGAAAGTCGTATATCCAGGCCGACCAGAGAAACGGGTTGCACGCATAGGAGACGGTTAGAAATCCAGCCAAGCGTCGATCCTCGATGTGATCTCTGGCGACGACCCACACGAGCAAGATGCTGGCTGCAAGAAAGAACGATTTCCACAACAGCAGCGTTATCGGCGATGTGACGAGCGCGAACAGCGGCAGAAACACCAATAGTGTGAGTGTAAAATGGCCGCCCCAGTACGACCCGCTTGGATGGCCGGCGACGTATTTCCCTTGCTGGAGGAATCCCTCGCCATCAAGCGTCGTTGCAAGCATATGGACATACGTGCCGAAGTCCGCACCAGTCAGCCAGAAGCTCTCATAGAGGGCGATGGTGTAGGCTGCAAACCCGACGAACAACACCACCGCGAGCACGACGATATACCACGGCACTACTGCGTAACGTCGAAACGAGCGTGCGAGCAGCGTGGCAATCGTATCGGGCAGAAGTCGACCCCCGATACGTTCGAGACGGCTATCCATCGGCTCGCTCCGGGGTCGTCAGCAGTGCTTTGAGCTGTGGATACACCGTGTCGATGCTTGAGCGTTCACCGATCTCACGAGCCCGGCGACAGCGCCGCTCGTAGCCGCTGTCGTGGGTCCACTCCCATCGAAGCGTTCTGAGCCGCGCAACGAGATCGCCGACCGTCGACCCATGCAAGACGGCGTCCCCTTCCGGGGGGTGGGTTCGCAATGGTGTCGTCACGACCGGCGTGCCTGACGCCAGCGCCTCTTTGATCACTAGACTGTCGACGTCGATGCGGGTCGGATGCAAGACGGTATGAGCGCTCGCATAGGCGTCAGCGAGTTCGTCTTCATCGAGGAAACCAAGCCCTTCGATCGCTGGATGGTCGCTGTCACCGGTCGTCACCACCTGCAGTTCGTCGGCAAGCGTGGTAGCGACTTTCTGCGTGCGATCCCAGCCCTTTGAAGGGAGCTGTGCCGCCGTGACGAGTACGGTAAACGGTCCTTCGCGCTCGCCTTCGACGGGCTTGAACAGCGACGTATCGACGAAGTTCGGGATATGATGGGTGTTCGGATGCGGAGAGGTGTAGCTGTCGGTCACGGTGTGAACCGCATCGAACCGATCGAAAGCGTGCTTGCCGAGTGCGTGATACAGTAGTTTCGCTGCCGTCGGGACGATCCCATAGTACGGTTCGTACAACTGCTTCGTGAGATACACCCATGAATGGATGCCCGCGATCGCACGCGTCTCGCCGGTGAAAAACGAGCGGGCGAACGGATGATAGAACAGGTAGGCACTATCGAACGCCGAGAGATCGTGATGCCAGCACTCGCGGTAGGAGACAGCATCGTCAAGGACATCATCAACCGCTACACGACGCTCGTCTTGCGGGGTATAGGGCAGCGCACGGACCGCGACATCGAAGCCATCAGCGGCCAAGCGGTTGGCGAGCGTTGCCGTCCACTTCTCGCCGCCGCGATAATGTTCGAGGGAGAGATGGGGACAGAGTGCGATCTTCATCTCGGCTGTTGTCTGGGCGACGGTGACCTGAATGATGACAGTTGCGGTCGCTTGTTACGCCGCCGAACGCGACAATCGAGCCGATTGCCGGGAAGGAAAGCAGTTTTATCCGGTCGTGGAGAGATGCCGGTGTGGTCTCCGCGCCTCGCTTCGGCACCGTCATGGTGGTTTGTCTGGCGATGTTGCTCGTGACCGTTGGGCTGGTACCAGCCAGTGCGGCGGTGGCCAGCGCTGACACGGCCGACCAGCCATCACAGATCGACCAGCCGGCCAACAACAGCTCCGTCGCCCACGAGGACCCACAATCAGCCGACGACGAGGGCAACGTCTCCGCCCTGCAGGGATCGTTGTCCGATCGACTCGGCGAGACGCTCGTCGACTGTACGGAGGGAATAGGGGTCGGCAACTACAACGCCTGCAACCAATCAAAGGACTACCCCGACTGGCTCGGCAAATACGTCAACGTCACCCGCAGTTCCGACTCCGAGACCAACAAAACCGACGAGTTCCAAGAGGCCAGAGAAAATCAGACGTCGTACGCAAACGACGTCCAACGCTTTCACCGGACCGTCGAGCAGTACCGGACTGCACGGCAAAACGGTCAAACCGAACGTGCCCGTCGACTTGCGCGTCGTGCCCAACGGCTATCCCAACAGATCAACGAGACTGGGACCCGACTGACCGAGGACTATCGTACGATCGATAACGGCACGACCCAGAACTTCTCGGCGGCAATCGAAACGACCAACGCGACCACCAACAACGTCTCCGCCGTCGCCGAAACGGTCAGCGTCGAACAGTTCGCAAATACGACGATCACAGCCTCGACGGCCAACCCACGAGCTTCCTTCGACGATCCGTTTGTCGTGAGCGGCCGCCTCACGACGCCGAATGGGACACCACTCCCAAACCGTACCATCGCATTGGAGGACAACAACCGTCTCCAACGGGCGACCACCGACGATTCCGGACGGTACACCATCACCTTTCGACCGACACTCCTTCCGCTGGATACACAGCGTCTCACGGTCCGCTATCGACCGTCGACCCAGTCGATCTATCGGAGTAACCAAACCTCCGTGCCTGTCTCCGTCCAACAGACAACGCCGGCGATCCAGGCACGGACGGCCCCACAGACCGTCGGGTTCGACGACCTACTGTCGATCACCGGCCGCGTCGCGGTCAACGACAGTGGCGTCGGCTCGCTACCGGTCGCCGTCTCGATTGACGGCCAGGAGTTCAACCTCTCCGATGGCAGTCGCGTCCGGACGGGCGAGAACGGTCGCTTCAGGATGACCGATAGGATGCCGGCCAGCGTCACCCCCGGCCGTCAAAACGTTCGCGTCTCGCTGCCAGTCGAGAATCGGTCCATCGCCAGTGCGAACACGTCGGTTCCCGTGACGGTCACGCAGACACCGACGGCACTGTCGATCAACGCCACCCAGCAGTCGGTGAACGGTTCGGCCATCGGCGGACCGACCGTCCACGTCGAAGGCAACCTCACCGCCAACGGGACGCCGGTCGAGAACCGAACGGTGGCAGTCAAACTGAATAACTCAACGACGCCCGTGAGAACTGACGAAAACGGCAGCTACGCGGCCAACATCACGGTGCCGCAAAACGTCTTCGCGGATCAGACGGGCACCACGATGACGACGATCGGTGCGACGTTCGACGGCGCAAACACGAACCTCGAATCATCGCGTCGCCGAACAACGCTCCAGCTCATGGTTCCGGTCCAGGTGACTAGCGTCTTCGAGCAGTTCCTCAGCGTGTTCACAGCTCTCCCCGTGACCTATCAATTGCTGCTTGGATTCGCTTGCATCTTCGTACTCGGCGCTTCCGTCGCCGTCCTTCGTGCGTGGCTCGGTCTCGGCGGTACCGAGACCACAGACTCTCCCACGTCGACGATAGGAAGTGAGGCGACAGGATCCACCGACGAACAGCGCGATGGTCTCGTGGCGCTGCTCACGGCGGCACGCGAACGGCTATCGGCGGGTGACTCTGAGCATGCGATCGAGATCGCGTACACGGCCGTCCGACGGACGCTCGGTCGCGACCCCGAACTCGGTGGCGCACGAACACACTGGGAATTTCTGGAAGCATGCGTCGACCACGGGATCGACCACCATCGGCTCGGGGCACTCAGGCGACTGACCGAACGCTACGAGCGTGCAACCTTCTCCCAGCGTTCGCTCTCGACTGAGACAGCGTCGTCCGCACTCGATGACGCTCAGACGGTAGCCGAATCCGATAACCCAGCGACGACCGACGAGCGGGACACGGATTCCAGGGCACAATCGGAATGATTTCGGTCAAAAGACAAAACATAAATCATCCTGTGACGACTCCCGTGTACAAACGATTGTTCTTAATCTAGCGCCATTCCAAAGAATACCAATGAGTGTTACCTTTCACGAACCGAACGCTCCACGCCTTTCTCGTATTGCGAAAGTGGTTGCAGCGCTCGGAACGCTCGTCGCAACGCTCGCGGTCGGCGTGGCAGTCGGTCCGCTCGGTGTTCTCATGGCTGCTGGTCTCGTTAGTGCTCTCTACTTCATCTCGACGACGGCAGCCTTTGCGCTCGGACAGGTCGTTCTCGTCGCGCTCGTCCCAGCCAGTGGGGCGTTTGCGATCCTCGTACTTGCTGAGATCGGCCTGCTCGGAGTGCTTTTCAGTACTGCCGTCGATCATCACGACCCAGCACGGTTACTCGTCGTGTCGCTGCTGGCCGGTCTCGTGATCGGATCGATCGGCTGGCTTGGCTTTCAGGCGAGCCAGACAGTTTGGATCGTCGCGGGCGCGCTCGCCCTCGCCACCGCATTCTTCGCCTACGGCATTCACCGATACGAGCGAGTGATGCTGGGGTTAGTCAGGACATGAGCGAGAGCGAAGCTCAGGATCGACCTGTAGGGTCGGACGAGCCGGAAACCGAAGCGGAAGCAACTGCCGAGGCCTCCGAACTCGCCGCGCAGGTCGACGTCCTTCAAGAGGAAAACCAGCGCCTCCGCGAAGAATATGCACGCGCGCGTCGAACGCAGTACCGTCGGACGGCGCTCGCATTGGCCGCTGTCGGCTTGCTCGCGACACTCGGCGGGGTGGCCCTTCCTGAATCTCGCACCGTACTCTTCGCGCTCGGTGGCACCGGCCTGTTCGCGGCCGCACTGACCCGTTATCTCACTCCGGAGCAGTTCATCTCTGCATCGGTAGGTGAGGGAATCTACGGCTCGCTTGCAGCGACCGAGGCAGCACTCGTGAGGGAACTCGGACTCCAAGACGAGCGACTGTATCTCCCTGGACCGGAGACGCCAAACGGCGTCTCGATACGACTGTTCGTCCCTCAGCAGTCCGAATACACGCATCCAGATCCATCAGCACTCGACGCAGTGTTCGTCCTTACAGACAACGAAGCCGAGCGTGGCGTCGCCCTTCATCCGAGCGGTGGCCCGCTGTTCGCTGAGTTCCGTCAGACGCTATCGGGCGGGCTCGCCGATGAACCGGTCACGCTCGCTACACAGCTCGCCGATGGACTCGTTGAACAGTTCGAGTTGGCACAGAGCGTAACCTCAGATCGCACTGACGGGGACGGGCAGGTCACGTTTGCCATCAACGGAAGTACCTATGGTGCGGTCGACCGGATCGATCACCCCGTAGCGTCGTTTCTCGGCGTCGGGACCGCGGCCGGATTGGATCGGGCAGTCACCGTCGAGACCAAAGCAGCCGACGGTGATCGTGCCGACTACCTCGTAACGTGTTCGTGGGAGAATCATACCTAACCGAGACAGTAGAGAAGTCTCACCGTTCTATTAGCCGATATCGACCGAATCGAGTTTGGAACTGATTTTGTATGACTACCTCGCCTCACCGTCGAAAAATTCGCCTCCATCGGGGGTCGCCGCAGGGGTCGTAACGTCGCTACCGGGTGGCTCGACGTCGTTTTCGATGTCCGCCAGCACGTCTGCGACCGAGACATCACCAAGCGACGCGTCGGTGCTCAACACCAGTCGGTGGACGAGGACTGGTTCGAGCAGCGCTTTCACGTCGTCCGGGATGACGTACTCGCGGCCATGGATGGCCGCACGAGCTTTTGCTGCATTGAGGAAGGCAAGCGTAGCCCGCGGCGACGCACCGTACTCGACGTTTGGGTTCTCGCGTGTTGCGGCTACGAGATCGAGCATATACTCTTTGACCGTGTTATCGACGTACACTTTGTTAATGGCCGTCCGCGCCTCAAGCAGTTCGTCGGCGGTGGTGACCTGCTCGATGTCCCCTGGGCCGAGGTCGGGGTCGTCGTCGAAGCGATCGAGGAGCTGGTGTCCTTCCTCGCGGTCCGGCAGGTCGGCCGTGAGCTTGAGCTGGAAGCGGTCGCGCTGAGCTTCCGGGAGTTCGAAGGTTCCCTCCATCTCGATCGGGTTCTGGGTCGCGACGAGCAGAAACGGTTCCGGCAGTGGGAGGGTTTCGCCGCCGATCGTGACTTGTCGTTCCTGCATTGCCTCCAACAGCGCACTCTGGGTCTTCGCTGTCGCGCGGTTGATCTCGTCGGCGATCACGAGATTCGCGAACACCGGTCCACGCTGGAGTTCGAATTCGCCTGTCTGTTCTCGGTAGACGTGCGTCCCGGTGATGTCAGCCGGCAGTACGTCCGGAGTCATCTGTATCCGCGTATGCTCCAATCCACTTGCCTGTGCGAACAGTCGTGCGAGCGTCGTCTTCGCGACGCCCGGGACGCCTTCGAGCAGGACGTGCCCCCGAGTCAGTGCCGCGATCGTGAGTCCCTCGACCAGATCTTCCTTGCCGATAAGTACTGCACTGACCTCCTCGTTCAGCGTTTCGTAGAGCTCTTCGGGGGTAGCCATTGGTGAATTACTCTTCCCGACGGGCCATAATCCCTTGTATGACACGCTCGGTTCGTTCGTCATCCCAGTCGGGATGGCGCTCGCGAACGAACGCGGCCAGTCCTTCTGGCCGCGACGCTAGCGATGGCTCATCGGCGGGGCCGGCGCGGTCGACAAGTCGCCTAGCGATACCGGGATAGCGTGCAAAGAGACCGATGACGCCGATGCCGAGCGCCCCGACAACGATCTGGAGGAGCGGCGCGTCCCTAACGACTAATAGTGCGACCGACAGCGGCGGTAGTCCGCCTGCATGCGAGTAGTCCAGCAGGACGCGTTCGTGGACGCCGAACACCGAGCGAACGAACGCGAGGTTGTCCGAGCGCTCGAGCATCGCGTTAATGAACAAGCTTGGGTCGCCAACGACGAGTACGCGACCGTCACCGACCGATTCAGCCGTCGCGACTGGTTTCGTCCCGATCTCCTCTGCGTCGTCGAGTTCGCCGTCGCGGTCACTGTCGACGTACGCCACCTCGGAGCTGCTCGCGAGCACCGTTGCGCCGTTCGGAGCGACGGGCGAACCGTGATTGAGGGTCAGCTTATCGACGTCAGTCATCAGCGAGGCGTTCGAGATATTGGGTGCGATCGGCAGCGCCGTCGACTGGTAGCTGTACTGCTCGTCGCGTAGGAGCTGGCCGGTCACGCGCGCTCGTGCGCCGACTGCATCCAGGAGCCCGTTCGCATGCTGACCGACATCCTCAGCCACCAGCAGCGTGCCACCGTTGCGTACGAACGAACGGAGCCGGTCGGTCTCGCGCGGGCCATAGTCGCTTTCGGGCGAGAGGACGACCGCGACCGTTCCGTTCGGTGATACACTCGCGTATCGCGACGTGTTCCGGACGATCTCACCCTCGGCACCGGTTGCTTGTGCTTGCTCGCGAAGCTCGGAGGCCCCGTCCCACGCGTCATTGTACGAGCCGAACGCCGCGCTCGACGTGCTCGCCGCGAGTACGAGGCCAACGACCGTGACGACGGTGAGCGCTACGAGTACGAGCTGTGGATAGCCGACGTCGAAACGCTCTCGCAGCCCCACTAGAACACCCCCTCTGGGAGGATCGCGAGCACCCGACGAACGACAACGTAGGCGAAGACGGCTAGCCCAGCGAGGATGATCCATCGGAGCCGCGAGCGCCACTCCGGCGTCACCGAAAACGGAGCGGTGAGTTCAACGATGATCAGAAAGCCGATGAGCGAGACGACGAAAAACAACTCCAGCGAGAGCGCCCCGAGCAACGCCAACCCACCGATGGCTGCGAGCATCCAGGCCGTCTGCGCATAGATGAATCGCTGCCGTCGACGGGTCGCCATACGTTCTCGATATACGCCTGCCACTAAAAACGCGCAGGTATCTTCTGCGTTATGTCGTATTCCCGCTTGCCATCCAACACTCGGCGCTCGAAGTCACAGATAAGACCTGGAAGACTGTGCTCTCCACTCTCCTCGATACAAGTGGATATACAGCACGTCGTCGAAGCGGGAAGCCACGCGGCGCAGGCGTGAACACGTCTACTGTGCGTTTGCCGAGCGGCTGCGTTGGTTCCCGCTTGCAAGCACGGCATCCAGCCGATCACGTGGGCCGACCTCGAACGCGGAGACACGTCTGAGACGCGCGAGATCGCGCCGAAACGACTCAAATCGTCGGTAACGTTCGTAGGCTTCCTCAAGATCGGCGAGCCCGCCCGGCTCGAACAATGCCGTCGGCGTGAGAAAAACGAGCACGCGACCGTCGCCGCGCCGGGCGAGCCTGACCGTCTCGTGAAGCTCAGCCCGATGGCTGTCGTCGGTGAAGATCACCGTCCAGACCGTCCCTGACAGCCGGGCAAGACTGGTGCGTGCGGTCTCGAACAGTGGATCGCCCGCGATATGCTCGACATATGTCGCCGTGGATTCGAGATACGCCCCGACCGTCCGCTCAAAGGCATTCTGGTCTGTGAGTCCGCGAGCGGTGTGACGTAGCGTGGCGGGGTCGTCGCGGTCGGTGGCGGTCGTATCTCCGGCGGTTGGTTCCAGAGCGCGCAGCCGGCGTTTGACGTCGCCGTAGCGCCCAGATGTCGGGGGGCGATAATCGGTGATTCCGCCGTCGCCGACGGCGTAGTAACCGAGCGGATCATCAAACTCGTTGACGCTGTCGATGAACGTCAACGCGACCTCTCTTGCGTAGTCGAGTTTCGTCTCGCCGGGCGGCCCGTCGCTCATGGTTGTACGATGGTCGACAAGCAGCGCCGTCGTTCGATTCGTTTCGACCTCGTATTCGCGAATGTACGGCTCGTTCAACCGTGCGGTCGCGTTCCAGTCGATGCGGTCGGCGGTGTCGCCGGGGATGTACTCGCGAAGCTCACCCGGATCAAGCCCGGCGTCCCGACGACCGCCTTGACGCCGCCCGTACGCCGTCATAAGTTGTTCGCCACCCTCACCGACGTGGACATTCCGCGGCCCTTGCGGCTCAACAACGATCGATGGCGTCGGTCCGCGCGACAACTGCTCGACGAACAGTCCATCGGCATCGCCAAGCGTGAGTGTCGGCTGGGGAAATTCGTAGGAGCCAGCGACTGCCCACTGGATAGTCACAACGGTATCGACTTGTTCGTCGCCAGGCGCGATATCGAGTGTGCGCTCTTCGGCGTCCGTACCAGTTGCACTGATCGGCAGACCGATCTCGATTTCGATCGCCAGCGGGGCGGGGCGTGCGAACGATGCCGCGAGTGTGACTGGCGTCTCGTTGCCCGCAACCACTCGGTCTTGGGCGGGGAGCTGCTCGATGGTCATCACAGCGGTTGTTTCCGATAGTGCACGAACGAACAGATACTGGCGTCCGAGCAGCCACGCGCCGAGACTCGCCGCACCGACCAACAGCAGTGGGCGAGCGAACGCGATCGCGAGAACGGCAAGCAGAAGGCCCGTTCCGGCGACCGCCCAGTAGCGGCGCGTGACCTGCATGCTACGATGACGAACGCCCACATAGTTCAACCTACCTCATCACCGTCGCAATCGTTCTGGTGAGCCGGAAGTGATAGTTTTGACGTGCGCACCCTCAGCCGACGATAACCGCGAACCTGACTGTAGTACAGCTAAAGGGTGAGCGGCCCATCCGCGGTTCTCCTGATGGGCTGTACCGGTCTGCTTATTCTTCACTACACTTCTCTCTGAGTAGCTCCCGTCCGGCGGTATAGAGGATTACTACGCCCACGATCATTCCCCAGAGCGCCAGACCTGGCGCGGTAAGTGGACGAAGGAGATATCCGTAGAGTGGGACTGAAAAGACATACTCACCACGGATCTGCGATTCTGATATTCGCCATGAATCGGGTGGCTGCTTTTCACCTTTTGTGATGAACCCCTCTGAAGTTTCGCCGACAATTCGGTGCGTAACCGTTCTGTCTTGCACGGAAAACGTGATGATGTCGCCTTTTGTGTAATCGTTCGTTTCGTGTGTATAGACAAGACTGCCTGTTTGAATTGCTGGCTCCATACTCCCACTCAGGACGACATAGCTTCCGTAGCTTGGTAGAGGAACGAACACCAGGTGGATGATGAGTGGAACAAGAGCAATACTCACCAGTATCTCTGAACGATATTCACGGAGGCACTGCATGCATACGTTTCCGACCAAATTACTATCTCAAGGTGAGTTTACTGCAATGGAAGTGTCTATCGATACTGGATCGTGTTCTCAACCGATACGTCCTGGTCTTCGAATGACTGAGCAGAGCCAACGACCGAAACCGTGATCTCGATCCCGTCATCCGGGCGAACTCTCCCGAAGATACCACGATTTCCGTTGATCTCGATTCGAAGGTCGGTGCTCTCTCCAGCCTCTATCCCTGCAAGCGACGTGAGTCTCTCGCGTGTGCTCCCAAGCGTGAGGTCTTCGACATCGTACCGACCATTCCCGTTCTCGTCAGCGATGACGGATCCAAGCAAGTTCCTGCCGCCGTAGGTAAACTCACTCACCCGCATCGAACGTACCGTCAAGTTAGCATTTCCACCTCGTCCAAATCGGCCGTCGTTTTCCACGTATGAGACCGCCACGCCGATCTCATCACAGTCGACTGTCGATGCAGTATTATCGATGCGAAGCGTGTTTCCAGCTGGTGTTGAACTGAATAGGCGTCCATGATCAGTGTCCCGCCAGGTTCTCGTGACCTCGTCTTCTTGAAGTTCATCGGTCGTACTGCCGCGCGTGGCAGGGCCGACCTCACTGAGTTTGAGATCGAGTACACCTCCCTCAATCGGTCCCTGTTCAGATGATTCGGTATCGATGAACTGCGCCGCCACTGGAGGAACCGCGAGTAGTGCTGCCGTTGAGAGGCCGGAGGCGAGGACCGTACGGCGGTTCATCAGGTTGATTGCGTTACTGACTCGCGTCTTGGTTGAGCGTGAAGTCGAGTGTGATATCGACACCATCAGCCATGATGTCTTCGTCAGTGCCAGTGAACGACCCATCGTTGTCGTTAGCTATCTGAACACCAAGCATGAGTTCGGTGGTGTCAGAGCCACCGGCACTGGGTGCAGTGAGATTGTCGGTGCTCCCGGCCTGACTCTGCACGTCTGCGAGGTCAACGATGCCGTTGCCGTTCTGATCGGACACGTTGCCGAGCAGATCTGTCCCGTCGTAGGTGAAGTCAGTGACTTCGATCATTGCGGCAGTCTCCTGGGCATTCAACTCGGTACTCAAATCTGCATCAGCGGGTTCGTCCTGTATGTCATTTTCGTTGAAGTTGAGATCGACCTCGACGTGGTCTGCTTCGGTTGAGCCGACGTTTTGCAGGGCGAACGTAGCGCTGTCAGTGTCACCGGGTTGGGCGTTGGTGAGCGAGATAGTGTCACTAGCGCTCTCGTCAATGCTCAAATCAAGCGTCCCCGCTTCGACTGTGTTTCCGGGAGCGGATTCCGAATCAGTCCAAAACGAGTACGTTCCCATCGCGAGAAGGATGGCACCAATGACGACGAGCGCAACGAGCGCGAATTTTCTCTTCCCGCCAAAGAGGGTTTCTTTAATCCTCATAGACCATACTATATCGCATTTACATTTAAATTTTCCTGATAGAGAGTACCATAGCTTTTCATGAGATAGGTTGGAGGACATACTAGTACGAACAAGTCGATAAGAGGGTGTCAATCTGCATCGTGAACTCTTCACAAGAGCGAATCAGCTATATGAATTCATCAATAGTCCTTGCTGAGGATATTCTCTAACTCAGTCACGCAGATACCAATAGAGACCGGCTACTCAGCACTCCTGCTGGAGGGTAGCTGTAAGTTCCCCGAGTTGATCCGCTACCTCAATTACGCCCTCAATATTCTCTACGCTAGCATGATTCATGAAGAGACCAAAAGCCAGTTTGCGTCCGTCCACAGCGTCGATATAGCCAGCAAGCGTTTGGGCTGTGAGATAGATACGGTTGTTGAGGAGGTCCGGTCCTGCGACGGTCCCGGTCTTCGCAAATACATGGCCTGCGGCTGGGCTATCTGGGGCAACTTCAGCTAACGAGCCGTCTACCCCCAGAATTGGCAACGTCTGAGCGAACGCTTCCGCGGAAGGTGTGCCATGCCAATATGAGAGCAAAGAAACCAACGCTTGGGGCGTGACGTGGTCTTCGCGCGCTCCCCCTCGGCCATCCGACAGTGACACCTCATTGGTGTCGATACCGACATTCGTGAGGAAGTCATAGATGACTGGGAAACCATCGCGGCAATCATTGCTTCCTGCTTCGACAGCCAAGAGACAGACCATGAGATTAGCACCGAGATTGTGGCTCGTCTTGAGAATTAATTCCGCATATTCGGAAAACGGGAGCGAAACGTGTTCAGCGACCTTCATAGAAGACTGGTATCCGGAACCCGAAAGGTCAGTGGTCGGGTTTGGTCCAGTAGGCGGTGCTGCTACTTCGACACCGGCTTCTTCAAGGGCCTCAATCAGCGCAGTACGGGCGAACGCAGCCGGATCGTCGACCTGATAAACTTGCAAGAGAGGGTCTTCTCCAGCAGCGATTTGACCGCTCACGTAGATCTCACCCTCTTGCGGGCTGGAAACTTCAACAGTGGTTTCCTGATCATTCCCGACAGTTGCAACGTCAGCCCAGATATGATATGCTGCTGTCTCAGGCCGGTGAGAGACCTCCGCTCGCTGTCCCGGCTCCGTCGGCGTCATGAGTACGTCAACGAGATTGTCATTGATGAGGATCGGTGAGAGGGGTGTTTCCGGATCCAGAATATCGTTGTCCTCGAACAATCGTGCATCGATAAGAACATCTCCCTCAACTCGTGTAATGCCCGTTTTTCGCACTTGTGCTGCGAGGTCGTCTACTCCTGCCAACGGATTAGTCTCGGTGAGAGTGGCTCCGGGGATCGCGTTGGCGTACGTATGATCAATCGATGTATATGCGATTTTCCCATTTGAGAGTGTCCGCCCACCCATCGTAAGGTCTCCTGATGCAACGAGGACGAGATCGCCGTTGAGCCGGCCATCGGTCACCGCTCCTGTTCGGTAGACCGGCGTCGTGAAACGATGGTCGGCGCCGAACGTGTCCCATGCGGCCGAAATGGGGACGAGTTTGGCGGTAGAGCCTGGGGCAAAAAATTGGTCCTGGTTGAGTGAGTGGACCACGTCACCGCTTTCAGGATCTATCACCAGTAATCCCCACGTTGCGTGATCGTACATCCCAGAACCCTTAAGAGAATTGAGTTTATGCTCGATTGACGAGCAGCCCGCCGATGAATTAGATGAAGAGTCATTCCAGTTTGTGGAGTTCCCCTCTGCTTTGGTCGTCCCGCTGTGGCCCATACTGACCCCTAATAATCCAAGCGCTGAACCCTTCAGCATCGTTCGGCGATCGTAGTTCACGAGATTCATATGTTTCAGAAGTAGATAAACTTATTTCTAACTACATTACTGTCAACCGTCCCGTAACGACCGTGCAGCGGTTGGTAGTGAGCGTTCGAACAAGCGAACGATGAAAGCAAGCCCTTTAGGTGCCGTTAGCGAAATCCGGGAGTATGTCTGACGGGACGCTTCGATTGCTATTGCCGCGATTCCTTCGTCGGTTTCCCGCGGATCTCGCGGCAATCGTCCTGCTCGTACTCGCGACGGGAGTCGCCACGCTTGCACCCATCGTCAGCGAGACGCCACTACGCGTCGTCCTCGGTCTCGTCTTCGCGCTGTTCGCGCCCGGCTACGCGTTCATCGCGGCGCTGTTTCCCGAACGCGGTCCAAGTGTCGAGGAAGTCTCAACGACCGACGGCGAGGAGGGCGAGCGCCCGATGCCGAACCCCGATGAGGCCGAACAGGAGACGGCAGCCGATACCCGCGCCGGACTGACCGAACGTGTCGACCCCCGCCACGAGGGCAGCATCGACGGCATCGAGCGGGTGGCACTATCCTTTGGACTCAGCATCGCCATCACGCCGCTGATCGGACTGGTTCTGAACTTTACGCCCTTTGGGATCCGGCTCGTGCCGATCGTGCTCTCGATCGGTGGGTTCACGCTGGCCGCCAGCGTGGTTGCTGCGCTGCGTCGTCAGGCGCTGCCCGCCGCCGAACGGTTTCGGGTCCCGTATCGTGCTTGGATAGAGACCGCGCGGGCGGAACTGTTCGCCCCGGAGACGCGCCTCGATGCCGTCCTGAACGTCATATTAGTCGTGAGCTTGTTGCTCGCGGTCAGTAGCGTCGGCTACGCCATACTGGTGCCCAAATCCGGCGAGAGCTTCAGCGAGTTCTACCTGCTTACCGAGAACGAGTCCGGTGCGCTCGTCGCCGATGATTACCCACAGAACTTCACCGCCGGCCAGAGTCAATCCCTCGTTGTCGGAATTGGCAACCACGAGCATGAACAGGTCGACTACTCAGTCGTTGCCGAACTCCAGCGTGTCTCGATTCAAAACAATTCGACGACTGTCCGCGAAAGTCGAGAGTTAGATCGGTTCAGTCGGACGATCCCTGCAAACGAATCGGCCAACTGGACCCACGACGTAACACCCACGTTGACTGGCAAGCGCCTCCGCCTTACCTACCTGCTTTATCGTGGCTCGCCGCCTGACAATCCGACCGTCGAGAACGCCTACCGAGAGACACATCTGTGGGTAAACGTATCATCCTGATGTGAGTTGTTCGTGGCACTAATACTGCCGTAATTATATCCCACCGGCTTCGTTACTTTTTGTAACAATATTCATAGAAAAGCTTTTGGTGTCCGTCTGTGACCCTTCTATAGAGTAAAAGGGATGGATCTGCGGGAGTTGTGAGCCTCTTCAGGTCCTGTCGGCACTAGAGCACTCTCTGGCATTGTTTCTGGTGTGCCCTTTTGCTCTTCATGGGCCCATCCACTCAAGGGACCGTTCAGAGACGAGCCGTCGCTGCCGAATCGAGCTGCATTCCATAGGAGCAGCAAACGTGTTGCGCACCCGAGTGGACCGAAGGACTGTCGCCGGGTTCAACCAGCGAGTGATCAGCAAGCGCTTGGCAACTCCGAGGTCAATGTCTGTATTCGGTTGATTGGCCATTCTGCATCGACAGCTGGCAAATAGCCCCGAAGGAGCCAGTGCTATCGATATTGTGAAACAGGGGGGGGAGGACGGTCGAACGGGGAAGAAGTCACAAGGTGATGCCACGCAACGTAGCTTCCTCGCTCGACCTGATTGAATGATTAGTTCGGAGAGTCATAAGCTTTGTGTAGTGCGGTTCCACTCCAGTTACCATCCATTCTATGGAGGGAGTTTCACCAGGGCAACGGTTGATTTACGACCGAGAGGAGGAGCGGAGTCCGCGTGAACTCCTACTGCAGGAAGGGGATAGTCCACTGCGTGGCATCACCATGTAACCCATTCAGGGAATTGGCTGGTGTCCCTCCCAGCCATCTACACCTAATGCTAGCTATCTAAAAAAGATTCCGAAATAGTAGGGAATTAAACTCATTATGCATAACTTTCGATTGGAAGAATATGTCCCCCTTCAGATATTCCCAATATATCCGTTGCTAACGAGACGCTTCGAGAGACATCCGGCCATACCCCGACTAGTCGAGAGCGACACCGACTCGTCCGAAAAGTGCCACAGCGACTCGCTCTGACTTTCGAAGGCCGACATCGAGAGTCCCAATCAGAACACACTCGTCGAATGTCCTGTAGCTCGTTCCGAAACACTATCTCGGAGGGCACGAACGATCAGTATACGTGAATCGAAGAGAATTCCTCGCAGCCAGCGGCGGAGGTGGCGCGCTGGTCCTTGCCGGTGTGGGAGCCGCCCTTAGCGATACCGATCTCAACGACGGCCCTAGTTATGGCTCGGTCACAACACCGCCCAGTTCCAACTCGAAAACGCTCAAGAACGGAGTGAAGGCCACCCTCTACGGAAACGGCACTATCGCCTTTTTCGGGGCATCGCTGGTCACCGATAGCGAAGGCGGGACAGCGGTCGCTGGACGGATACAGAACATCTCCGAGAGCACCATCAGGCAGGTCCGCATCAAGGTGCAGTTCCAAACCAGCCTGGAGGAGATACTGGCCCAAGGATGGCTCACTGTGGATAACCTCGAAAGCGAAGAGACCTGGCAGTTCGTCGCTTCGTATCCCGGCGACGACCCCGACCGTATCGAAGCGGCGACCATTGCCACGATCGAGCGATCCTAGCCTCGCTATATTCGTTTCTATCGAGGATTGCAGAGAACGAGTACCACACCAACGAGCGGGGCGAACGCTGAGCTGGGGACTGCGGGCACTTTATGCAAATCGGGGGATGAAGTGAGTGGCTCACGTCGCAGACGGTATGGACCACAACGACCGGGCGATCACCAGTCTCGTGGTGCTTTCGCACTCGTTGGTGCACACTTACGAGTTCGCCATCCCGATTTTTATCCCGGTCTGGCTTGCACAGTTCAACGCGACACCAGCGCTTGTCGGCGGCGCTGTGACCGTCGGTCTCGCCCTGTATGGTGTCGGCTCGCTTCCGTCAGGAATCCTTGCCGATCGCATTGGTTCACAACCGCTGTTGGTCGGCTGTCTCGTCGGTATGGGAATCGCTTTCGTCGGGGTGAGTGCTGCGCCGAATCTACCCGTGCTGGCGCTCGTACTCGCGATCTGGGGAGCCGCGGCAAGCGTTCACCATCCATCAGGATTGACGCTGATCACCAAGGGGGCAAACACCCGCGGCGACGTTTTTGCCTACCACGGAATGTCGGGGAACATTGGCACCGCCGTCGGTCCGCTGCTGACAACACTCCTCTTAGTCGTGTTCAGTGACGAGTGGCGGCTTGTAGCGCTCGTGCTCGCACTGCCGGCGCTCGCGGGAGCCGTACTCGCCGCACGTATCGACGTCGATGAAACAGCGGCTGTCAGTGTAGCGACTGACGGCGGGCAAGCCGACACGGGCGTGGAGTCGATGAGCGAGTTCATCGACACCTCGAAGCTCCTGTTTGCAAGTGCGTTTATCATCGTCTTTGGAATGGTGATGAGCTACGGACTCTACTACCGTGGCTCGCTCACGTTCCTCCCGCAACTATTCGCTGGATTCAGTGCAATTCAGCCGATTCAGGCCTTCGGAGCGACGTTCGAACCGGGAAACTACGTCTTCGCTGGTTTGCTCGCCATGGGGATATTCGGCCAGTACACTGGCGGGAAACTCACTGATCGGGTTCCCGTGGAAGTCGGTCTCATCACCGGTTTTATCGGGTTGGCAGTACTCGCCGTTGGCTATCTCCCCGCGGCGAACGCCGGTCTCGGACCGTTGCTCGTGCTGTCTGCCGTATTCGGGTTCGTCCTGTTCTATGTCCAGCCGTTCTATCAGGCGGCCGTCGCCGAATACACCCCGCCCGCAGCTCGTGGACTTTCGTATGGATTCACCTATCTCGGCGACTTCGGTATTGGGGCACTCGCCGCCTCGCTCGCGGGGGCAGTTCTCACCTACTTCTCTCCGTTGGTTTTGTTCATGTTGCTAGCCGTCTTCGCCGTGATCGGTGGCGGATTTAGCGCGTATTTGTTCGTTCGGGCCAGCCCAGAATAGCAGTCAGACGCTCGCGCGACATAACGGGCGGCCAGCAACCCAAGCAGAGCGCCTTAACGGACCAATGCAAAATTTAGGTACTCGGTGAGATCGCCCTTTATGACTGACCAGCTCATGGACATCCAGCAGGCAATTGCGGTCTCTCCGACGCCTGCAACACCCTTTGCAGAGCTTCCCCAGAACCGCAAGCGGGAGGTGTTCTTCCGCCTGTCGGAGGTGATACAGGAGTCACTGGTTGCGGATATGAATCATCAGCAGTTGCGGGTGTTCATTCGCAGTCTCGATCCTGACGAAGCCACCGACGTACTCGGAATGGCCGATGAACAAACGCGTGAGGCTGTCCTCGAAGAATTTGGCGACACTCGTCGAGAGAAACTCGGATTCTTGCTGAAGTTCGATCCCGAAACCGCCGCCGGGGTAATGGACCTCAACTACATCACTGTTAGCTTGGACGCGAGCTTCGACCGTGTGGCTGAGCGCGTCCGTCGCTTCGAGGATCGAGCGGGCCGATTTCCGACCGTGTTCGTCACTGATGGGACGGAGCTACTGGGCGAACTACCGGGACCAACACTAGCGATGACCGCCCGAGAATCCGAGACGATCACAGAGTACGTCCATGATGTTCCGTACGTCCGCTATGATTGGCCTGAGACAGAGGTTATTGAAGTGTTTCAGGCGAATCGTGAGCGTACCGTCGCCGTTCTCGACGAGGAGAACACGATTTTCGGGGTCATTCGTGCTGACGACGTGCTTTCGCTTATCGAGGAGGAAGCGAGTGAGATCCTCTACGAGTTCACTGGCGTCGCCGAGGAGGAGAGTGTGCTCGATGGGCCACTCAGGAAAATCCGGAGTCGGTACAAATGGCTCATTATCAACCTCGGAACGGCGTTCATGGCCGCGGCCGTCGTCGGGTTGTTCGAGAGCACTATCGCGGCACTCGCAGTGCTGGCGGCGTATATGCCGGTCGTCGCGGGGATGGGAGGGAACGCAGGTACTCAGACGATGGCCGTGACCGTTCGCGGTATTTCGCTTGAGCAGGTATCACTCGCAACCGGCACGCGGGCTATCATCAACGAAGTCATCGCGAGTGCCGCGAACGGAGTCATTACTGGTGCGCTCGTTGCGGTCATTGCGGCGATATTCAATCAAAGTCCGCTGTTGGGGCTGGTCATCGGTGTATCGATGGTACTGAACCTCATTATCGCTGGGTTCTTCGGTGCCCTCATCCCGCTTATCCTTGACCGGCTGGGACAAGATCCCGCAACGTCAGCAACCATCTTCATCACCACGGCGACCGATGTGCTCGGCTTTTTTGCCTTTCTCGGGCTGGCACAAGTCGTCCTGTTGTAGGGATCAGCCACGAATTAGCTCTCCGGAAAGCTGGGGTGGACGACGAGTACAAGGAGACGCGCTTACATCAATCGGCTTTCTGGACGGTAATCGAGTCGTCATACACGCGAACGAACACCTCGTCACCGATCTCAAGACCTGCGATCGAGAGTTCGTCTTCGTGAAGGCTCAGATGAGCATTGTGGTAGCTTCCGTTCTGGTCTTTCGAGCCGCTCGGGCTGAGTTTCTTCTTTCGAGCCATCGTGACGTAGTCAGCATCCTCCGTGAGCCGTGTTGTTAACCTTTCTGGCAGCCCTTGCCGAGCAAAAGCAGTCGTAGCAGGAGCCACCACTGGCCGACCAGTACGAGCCCGCCCGGTCCCGGAGATTGCCCCACTGGGCCCACTGTCGGTGAGATATTTCGGAACTATAGCCTGCGTGTGAATGCAATAGATTTACACGAATAGGAAGGGGAGATATCTAATACGTAACTTACAGAGCATGGTGGCGGCTGCCATCTTCGAAGGGGGTCGACATGACTTCGGTGAGAGCGTGCCGGGTGGCGAATGGTGACAGTGCATACATGAAAGATAACCATCGGCAACGATTGGCTGGAGTATCGAGAGGCAGTTCCCGACGGCGATTCCTTCGTGGGGCGGCCATCGGGGGGACTGGACTGTTGGCGGGCTGTCTCGGATCGGCCAGTGGCACCAAAACGACGCTGACAATGGGTTATCAGCCGTTTTCGGCCCATGCGTGGGAGGCGCTCGTGATGAAACACAGCGATATCCCACAGAAATACCTCCCTGATGGCTACTCGCTCGAATGGCAGTCGGCCTTGCAAGGAGCGGTTATCGGCAATCGCATCAGCGTCGGGAAGAATCAGGCCGGCTGGATGGGTGACATGCCGGCGCTGACGACCATCGCTCAGACCGAGACTCCCGCGAGCCTCGTCGGGCTCGCCAACTGGTCGCGCGGCCAGCAATGTAACCTCCTGATCGTCCCGCGGGATTCGGACATTGAACAAACGTCCGATATTGTGGGCAAGAGTATCGGCGTCACGCAAGGCTCGTGTACCCACCGCTATCTCCTCCGTCTGCTCCAAGCCGAGGGAATCAGTACGGACGAGGTTGAAATGGTCGATACGGGCATCTCGACCATTCTCGCCAACCTCCGTGAGGGCCGCATCGCGGCAGGGGTCGGGTGGGAGCCATCGATAGCGAAGTCGGTCTTTCAGGATGACCTCACGCGATACGTCTCAACCGGTGCGGAGTACAATGTCATCGATGCCGGTGGACTCCCGATGACCGACAATCTCATCAATAACCACCGGAAGGCAGCGAAGGCGATTCTGAAGGCCGAACTCGAAGCGACCCGCGTTCTCGCGACTGACCACGAGCGGACTCTGGATCTGGTCGAACAGGAACAAGACCTCCGATATTTCGACCGGGCGACGCTTCGGTGGGGTGTCTACAAGGACCCACCAATCGGCGAAACAGTCAAGCGCTTAGAGTTCGCGACCGACTACGAGCAGGCCAAGGAGCCGGGGCGGTTGATGAAAGAGACTGCACCGGCGTTCCTCACCGAACAGGGTGCGCTCGAAGCACCGCCGCCACCGGATCGGTACAAACCGGAGATACTCAACGAGGCGGCGGCCGAACTCGGCAAGTCAGTTAACTGGTCACCGCGGTCGGCCGGAGGTTCCAACAACACTTCCACGAACGGCTCGGGCGGGAATGCATCGGCGCAGAATGCTTCCGAGGGGAACGATTCCGGAGGCACACGATGAGCACCAGTCCGATAAACGAGCGCCTCGTCAAAGGGTTTGCCAAGAGGCTTCCATCACCGCTCCGTGGTGCTCGCAAACTCGTCTCGCTCGTCGGTTTCATCGCGATCTGGTGGCTGTTCTACCAGTTCGGCGTACTCAACTTCGAGCACTTCGTCAGCCCCACGACCACTATCGTCGAATTCGTCGGCGCGCTCACCGGCCAACCGCTAACCGAGGGCGGCGACACCATCTACCTGCATGCGGTCTACTCGGGCGCGCGGGTCGCGGTCGGCGTCGTGGTCGCGGCGCTGCTCGCCATCCCACTCGGTCTCGTTATCGGGACGAGCGATCGCTGGGAAAACTTGCTCTATCCGGCACTCGAAGCGTTTCGTCCGATTCCACCCATCTCGTGGCTGCCCGTCGCCATCATCGTCTTTCCGGCGCTCGCGGTGGGGGCAGTATCGGTGCCGCTGCCCGCACTGTTCGTGGTGTTCATCGGGGCCTTCTTCCCCATCTTCACGAACACCCTCGAGGGCGCACGCACCATCGAGATCGAGTACACGCAAGCCGCGCGCTCGCTCGGGGCCTCCTCGGGGGACATCTTCCGACACGTGATCTTGCCGGCAACCTTGCCCTCGATCATCACCGGGCTCTCGCTGGGTGTCGGTCTCGGCTGGATTACCGTCGTCGCCGCTGAGCTGCTGACCGGTGGACCGGGATTGGGCTACATCATCATCCAGGGTTCGCGACTGCTACAGAATCAAATCGTCGTCATCGGGATGCTCGCCGTCGGTGCGCTCGGATACGCCTCTTCGGCGTTCGTCGAGGCACTCGGCCGGTGGCTAACGCCATGGTCGGTGGAGTAAGCATGGATGAACACGACGACACCACGACAGATCGGTTCAACGAACTCCAGAGCCGAGCCATCGAGAACATCCACGACGAGGCCGAGAGCGCGATGAAACAGGCGGAGGGATGGGTCTGATGGCGTACGAACAACGCCTCCAACAGGCGGCGTCGCTGCTTTCCATACTAGCCATCTGGGCGCTCGGAACGATGGTCGTGGACATCATCCCGAGCCTCCCTTCACCCGTTGAGGTGGCGGTCGCGTTCGCCGGTGCAGCCGCCAGCATTTCCTTCTGGGAGGAAGTCACCCGCAGCACGTTCCGGGTGTATCTTTCCTTCATCGTCGCGGCGGTCGTCGCGATCCCGCTGGGACTGCTCATCGGGCGCAGCGAGACCATCTCCGACCTGACGTTTCCGGCGCTCGAAGTGCTTCGGCCGATTCCACCGATTGCGTGGTATCCAGCGCTGACGATCATCCTGTTCACGCCCGCGAACATCGTCCGGTTCATCATCTTTTTAGCGGCCTTTTTCCCGATCTTGCTCAATACCGTCGAGGGCGTTCGTGGTGTTGAGGAGGAGTACCCGCAGGCGGCGCGCTCGCTCGGGGCCTCGCCGCCCCAGACGATGCGTCACGTCATCCTGCCCGGTGCGCTGCCGTCGATATACACGGGACTTGTGAACGCGATGGGGCTGGCATGGGTGAGCCTCGTTGCTGCGGAGTTGCTGTCGAGCAGCGGTCTCGGCTACTTCATCTGGAACGCCTTCACCGCGGGCGCGTACTCGAACATCATCGTCGGGATGATAGCGGTCGGCGTGCTGGGGTATGGCTCCTCAGCGCTACTGCGCCGGCTCGGTACCCGCCGGATAGCGTGGCTTCAAACCGCCGAAGGGCAGTAAGCAAGCGGAAACCCACGACAGACGTGGGGAGAATATCAGCGTGGCGAACCGACCAAAGAGGAGGCAGAACGAATTTGTGTAACTCAGGTTGCTTTTTTCAAAACGTTATACTATTCCGAATCACGTCAAAGCATTCGTCCGAAAATAGGTGTTTGAGGTTCCCTACCATATTTATTCTTGTAGAACTTTATTAATATAGCCAAAAGGTAGATATAGCTTCAACGCTACTAATACTCTATGACAATCAACTCGAACCAGATGGGAACATCGGTTGGCGAGAACCTTCGGACAATCCTTGTCGAGGAAAGCGGAGAGATCATCGCTGTCGGTTTCGATAGGGATTCGACACGCGAGTTCGTCGAGATACTCGCCGAGAGCGACGAGCCGCCGAAAGCGCGCCTGCTCGTCGAAGAAGACGTGCTGAAATGGGTCCGCGATGATTTCGTATTGGCGAGCACGGCAGCGGATCTGCTTGAAGCGGACACCTTGGAAATACGGGCAGCCACCGATCAGTTAGATGGCGCGTTGGTGGTGACTGAGGAGACGGTCATCTCGCTGCTCACATCGGACGAGCACAGCGCCGCGCTGGTGACTGACGACGAGGAGTTCGTCGCGGCGGCTCGTAAGCATTGGAACGACCTCTGGGAGAGTGGAGAAGAGTTCGATCTACGGACGCCGGCGTACACGCGCGTGCTGGAATCGCTCGGTGAGAAATTCGGCTCGGGGATGGAGACGGACTTTCGGACAGCTCTGGAACCGGTCGAGAGCATGGAGAACGGCGGACTGGATGAAGTAGGGTTGAGCCTGCTGGTGGCAGCCAAACACGAACAGCTGCTGTACGATATCTCGCGATGGGGTGAGGATGCAGGCGTTGCGAGTAAGGCGACGTTCTCACGGACGAAGACCCACCTCGAAGAGCAGGGATTACTCGAGACGGAGAAAGTACCTATCGAGGTCGGGCGTCCGCGCTTGCGTCTACTGCTGGGCGATGAGCGCCTGCGCGAGGCGGATGCTGAGGAGTTAGCAAGCGTCGCTCACGAACTGCTTGCGACGGCTCCGGCGTAGCTGCCGAGCGATTAATCGAGATGGAGTTGTTGGTAGTGTAACTCGCCTTGGAATCGTATTCGGCACTTGGTCTGTTTTCGATATCGACAGTGGTGCAGTATCAACTTATTCGTTGGGTCGTTGACTCAGCAATCGCTCGGCCGACCGAGGTGGTCTGTTTGCGAGGATGTTCGAGATTCCTCGCCGCAGGCGTTCGGAGGCGGCTTGATTCGAAATATTGAATGAATCGGCGAGATTGTCCATCGTCGTGTTACGGGGAACGTTAAAATAGCCCTCATTGGTAGCCGCCGTGAGTAGCTCGTCTTGTGCAACGGTCAGTCCGGTTGGTTTGCTATCAACACCAGAAGACGTCGGCTGCAGGCTGTTGAGGGCAAACGAGTAGCCGTGATCTGCACAGTAGTCACGACAGGCCACGAGCGCATCCCGGTTGGGAAAGCGCATGCGTATCCACTTTCCCTCGTAGTCAAGCGTACAGCCGAGCAACACGCCGCCGAGGTTGATCCACCCCCAGTAGGTTGTCGCCGCACCCGAGAGCCGTACTTGGTACAGTTTCTGGTCAGCGTCCGTGCCGCTCAGCACTTCGATGGTCTGAATCGATGGTTCGTTTTCGAGGCCCCGTTCGAGCGTTGCGAGATCGGGGCCATTCGCCCAGAACGTGATCAGGACGGTCTCGCTATCACAGGCAGTCATTCCTTCGACGATCAGCTGTGTGTTGGGTAGCTCATCGAGGATGGCCACATAGCTCGGCCGGTCGATGACGAATTCGGCGACGAGGCTCGTTTCGAATTGTGCGCGCTCGTTTTCGTTGTTTCTCGTGTCTGTCTGAGTCATAGGCTAATGTTGTTATCCAGATGAATTCATTGATTTCACATTTAGTAGGCTAACGATCCTCCCATTTGGGACGAGCGACAGCGACGATAACATTCAGGGCTCTCAGGTCGCTGAATGCGCGCAACGTCTGTCGAGGATGAGTGGCTTTTAGCTTGGATATGTGATTGTGGAGGAATTTTAGACCTACTACAATGAAACGTCTTACGGTGGAGCCGCTGTTTGCAAGGTCAGCTGTCGGTATTAGTAGTTGCGGGGAATTGGTTGGCGACTTTTGTGATCAGCACCTCGTAATCTTGGACGTTGGGTTCGGGCGAATGCACGAAATACGCGCCGGCAAGCGGTGCGTTTCTGTCCCGTGCTTCGGTAATAAGTTGATGAAGACGGGTTTCGAATTCCGTCTCAGTCATCGGCTTCGAACAGTTTGGGGTCATGGAGTTTTCACCTCGGGGGTCGAAGGCGCGTCTACAAGAGAAATCCACGCCAGAGGACGGTGACACCGTCCGTTGGATAATGTGAACGAGCTGTATAGCGTGCTTCGTGCTCGAATGAAGGTCATACTCTCTCATGACTCTTTGGCATTGGAACTCATGGACAGTCATCTGAGTAGCGGATGCTTCGTTGTTCGTGGCGACGAGCTAATGCACTCCTTTGGATGTCTGGGACTGTGGTTTCCGAGAGTGCTTCGTATATAATACTAAGATCGACAGGGAGGGATGCTGAGAGTCACTCAGCGACTGTCAGTGAGGCCAATGGCGATGATTTCCACGGCGAGTAGTGGCCCCGGTGCTCAGAGAAGAGGACTCACCGAAATAAATACGAATCAGAGGTGTGTTGTGAGGGGTGTATCGCGGGTCTCATCCGCTTCGTCGCGGGTAAAGACGAAGTACATGACGGACCAGATTCTCGCCGTCAACGGCGGCATGGAGTGGTAGTATAGCGAGTGAGTTGCTCGCGGCGGCTCCGGCCTGACTGAGGGCACGATTGAGTACTGAAGTTTTTGCGGAGTTGGAGAACAACTGTGGTCACAGCGATGTGTCGCGATCATTGAGGAGAAAAAGGGTGGCGGTGGGGACAACCTTTACAGAGTCTGGCGTGGTGGCTGTCAGTATGATAGGGGGACTCATCCGGGTTGATGACGATGCGGAGTCGGAACTCGAAGCGCTGGGGTCACTTCCACAACCGGGGAATCGATATGAGTCGGCGTGACTCGACAGTGTTGCCGTCGCGGTGTCTGGAGTGTAGATTCGAAGCAGCCCCTGGTAGCGACGAGTGGGACCATGTGGAGGCTCCACCGCTCGGAACGATGACACAGTGTCCGGAGTGTGGGAGTACGAATGTCCTGAGTCGCGGATAGCCGGCGGCATGTTCTCTGTCCGATGTCCGTTCTGTACTGGATTTAACCTCAATCGCACGAGTTGGCACTCCGCAATCTGTTACTAAAGATTCTGGTCAGTACTGTTGCTGCTGGAGGAATTCGAGCAAAGCGTCGATATCCTCTGGCGAGGCCGACGATTGGCCGAATATGCTCTTGAATCGGTGATCCAGCCCGCGCCTTTGATGAACTCCTGTGCATCCGTAAGCTGTGATTGGAGTGCGTCTTCGTCTCCTCGATGAAGATGCGATGCCACGGTCAGAAAATCGACGTGAGGGACGGCAGCGAGGACGTCAGCCAGATCGGTTTTGCGGGCGCTGTGGAGCTTGGCAGCGACCAAGACCTCACCGTCGGCGACAGAAGCGGTGGTTGACCGCGTTCCTCCAGAGATAGTCGTCTCGGAGCTGTGATCACGAAGTTGACATCCTCCCGCCCCTGAAGGGGCGGGATTCCTTCGGTGGGGAGTGCGGTTTAAGCCGACTCGGCCACGAAGGCAACTTGCGGGTTCGCACGAACCTCGTTGGAACAAGAGTATGGCGACTCTGACCATTCGTGGTCGTTCCACTTGAGGCGCACAGGCTGTGCCATCAGCCCGACTTGTGAATCGTCTAGCTGCCGGTGCAGAAACGTCCGTGACGCCGTGAGGTCCGCGTGACCGTCGAAGCCACACGGACACGTCAGCGTGTCCTTGTGGCGAACCGTTTCGTCGCGTTCGCCACAGTGCGGGCATTCCTGCGAAGTCCATTCTTCGCCGTCGGCTTCGAGTTCCATCCCGAACTCCTCGCAAACGCACGCGAGACGCTTCACGAACTGCCGGAATGCCCAGAAGTTGTGCGTCTTCTGGTTCGCCGTGATCGACCACGACGTTTCGAGTACGTCGGTGAGCGCACCGACGTACACTTTCGAGACGCCTTCGCCGTGCAACCGTTCGATGAGGTCGCGGACGAGTGCGTCCTGTGCGTGATTCCGACGCTTCGTTCGCTTTCGATACAGCCGACGAATCCGGTTGCTGCTGTACCTGTCTTCGTCCAGCAGCGATTGATACTCGGCGATTCGTTCGGTCGTTTCTGCGAAACGTCCGAACAGGTCGCGTCCTTCGTACAGATACTGTTTCCCGGTCGTGGTCGTACAGGCAACGAGATTGTTCGCGCCAATATCCAGAGCGGCCGTCTCGTCGGCCAGTGGTGATCCCTGTGGAGAACAGTCGCGTACAGGCTGAATGGCCCTGAATCTGCCGGAACTCTCGTCGTGGTACAGTTCTAGCCGGCCTTGTTTGCCGGACCACTTCGGTTTTCCGCGTATCTCTAGTCGAAGGCGCTCTTGAGCGCCGAGACCGTATTCTTCTTTTAGGTTCGAACCCACGAGGATGTCGAGACGGGACCGTTCGCCCCACTGAATCGAGTACGACGTGTTGCGGATGTACGTCCGAAGTTCGCGTCCTTCGTCGCGGTTGCCCCAAAATCCGGGCGGGCGAGCGTACTCGCCCTTCTTCTTGAGCGCGAAGTACGATCGCCACGCTTCGGCGTTCTTCCGTTCGATTTGCTGTACGGTCGAAGCGCCGAGAACGTCTCCGTACCGGCCACGGTACTCGGACGTGTCGAACACGTCCCCGTCGGGGTCTTCGCGGTTCCGGCGGCGCTCGTAATTGACTTCGTTCCACAGAGACGCCGAAGCGTCCAACAGCCGACGAAGCAGTTCTTCGTCGGCGTCGGTCTGTGGAACCACGTCGAAGGTATTGACGCGCTGCATCTATTCGCTCTGCTCCTGAATGTACTGCTCGATGGTTTCTTTCAGGACACTGCCGGAACTGCCGACATAGTACGAGCGCGTCCACTTGATTCGGTCCTCGAAACGCTGGTTGTACCAGCGCGCCGAGATGCCTTTGAGCCAGTTCACCAACAGTGACGGCGCGTTCTTCGGCGGGCTGCCGACGAACAGGTGAACGTGGTCGGAGCGAATCTCGGACTCGATGAGTTCGATGCCTTTCTCGTCGCAAATCTCGGCGAAGATGGAGTCAAGACGCTGTGGCGTCTCTCCCGTCAGACGCGACTCCCGGTATTTCGGGATGAACACTATGTGGTAATAGAGTTCGTAAACCACGTGACGAGTGCTCTTTACCATCCATGTATACTGTGGGGTGGGATGGTATTAAGCGTTCCGTACACGGTGGCACTCCTGCCGGGCGAAACGGCTGTTCCCGGTGGTTGTGGCGTTCCACGTCACAGTTTACGGCGCGTACCCCCGCCCTGAAGGGCGAGGCTCTGCGCCTGCGATTAACGTAGTCGAACGACACTCGGCCTCGGTCTGGCGGCATCCCAGACCGTTCACCAACAGATCAACGCCGATCGGGTGAGGAAGCCCCTTTGTTCGCTCGAAGAGTTCGATTTCGCGGTCGTATGTGGTCTCTTCTGGCGGCACTTCGAGTTCGTTCTTTCATTCGAAGTCGTGTTGTTCCAAGAACGTCACCACGGCATCGGTGTCTTCGGGGCGATGACGAGATCCAGATCGGTCGAGAAGCGCGTCTCGAACTGCGAGACAGCGTAGCCTCCGACGAGGACGAAGTCGATAGTGGAGCGCTCTAGGTCCGCGAGCACATCGATGAGAGCCTCGCTTCGTTCTTCCTGGCTCATGGCGAGGCTAGCGTCGTATGGTAGTCGGCGTCGGTTTCGAGGTCGTCGTACATCCGGTCGAGGATATCCAGCGCCGACTCGAAGGTCGCGTAGTGCTCGCGTGCGAACGCCACAGTTTCCTCGCGTGAGATGACGGGCCGTCCGTCGATGGTCTCCGCATCAACCTGCGCACGCGGTTCGAGAACGATCTGCAGCGATCCAGGGATCTCATCGGCTGGCTGACGCTGTTGGGCTGTGGGAATCCCGAACCGTTCGAAGAAGCGCTCCCAGTCGGCGAGATCCGTTTCACGAATGGCAATGAATAACGGATAATCCGTCTCATTACGTGCGACCTGGTAGCCGCCCCGGGTCCAGACATAAACGGCGTCGATAGCCGTATAGGCGAACTCTAGACCGGCGAACTGAGGGAGGACGTACGCCTCCGAGATGGTAGGTGGGGATACGGCTGCTGCGGCCGCAAGGAAGTCGAGCCCCGCCTCTCGAACGGTGTCGTTGATAACGAACAATCCACCATCGTATTGCACGTAGCCCGCCTCTTCGAGACGGTTTACAGCTCGGCGAATCGTCTCATGGTTCTCATTGATTTTGCGAGCCACGCCCGAGATTGGGTCGCCCGGATTGATGGCGAGGAGTGTCTTGAGTTCTGCTTCACCACACTGTTCGAACATCGTATAGTTGCACAGAAGTGTGCAATAGTAAAATGCTTGTCGCTATCAGGGATCTGCTGTGTCAGTCACTCCTTCTCGCCGCAGGCGTTCGGGGGCGGCTTGATACAAACCGTTAGCGCATACCCCCGTCTTCAGGCGGAGGTTGAGCGGTAGGCCTTTTCTGTGTCTGTGCAACTGGTTCCGTTGGCGTATCGGTGGACTGGATTTCCAGCCTACCGTAACGCTTAGTAATGTTTGGGTGAATAGTGTGCATACGGATGAAGACCACACGGCACTCGGTTTACAACCTCAACTACCACATAGTGTGGTTGCCGAAGTGCCGTCGTTCGGTACTCACGGGAACGGTCGCGCGCCACGTCGAAGAGATCATCCAAGAGATAGCAGGTGACAAGGATTTGGAGATTATCGATCTCACCGTTCAGCCCGATCACATCCACCTGTTCGTGAGTAGTCCACCGAAGCACGCGCCCTCGCTCCTCGCCAACTGGTTCAAAGGTATCTCGTCGCGGAAATACAATCACCGCTACGCAAGTTCTGACGACCAGAAAATCAAGTGGGCACGGGGCTACTACGCGGGGACGGCGGGCGAGGTATCCAGCGAAACCGTCCAAGACTACATCCAGCGCCAAGAGGCCGAAGCATGAGCGGGACCACGAAGACGCTGGAACTAAAACTCGTCTCGCCGAACGCCCACAAGCGGCGAAAACTCCGTGAGACGACCGACGCCTACCGCTCGGCACTCCATGCCGCGTTCGACGCTGGTTGTACGACTCAATCGGCGGCGAACGATGTGGTAGTCGAGTACGACCTCTCGGGCTACGCGAAGAACGCGCTCAAGAAGTACGTCCCGCAACTCTATGGCGGGAGCTATCACGCCGACGAGCTTCACGACGAGCATCCCGTTCGGTTCACGAATGAGGGCGTGAAGTTGGACCACAAACCACAGAACGCCGTTGAGTGGTACGTGAAAGTCCCGCACCACGACGACTATCACCTCTGGATACCCGCGCAACCGAACCCCGAACAGCGGTCGTGGGTCGAAGCGGTGTTCGCGGGAGATGCCAATATGGGCGAGTGTCGTTTGTTCGAGCGCGACGGCGAGTGGTATCTCCACATGGTAGCTACGAAAGAGGTCGAACAACGGTCAGATTCGGTGTCCGACGAGACGCCGATTGGCGTGGACATCGGGGAATCTGCCTTGCTCACGGTGTGTCACCGTGACGAGCGCGGCACCCCGACCGCACCAACACTCTGGAACAACGAGGGCAAAGAAGTCCGACGCCTTCGGAAGACGTATTTCACCGCCACGCAGCGGCTTCAGGAACGAGGGAGCGAGCGCATTGCCAACTCCTACGGTGACTCGCTTTGGCGGCAGATAGACCACACCCTCCATTCGGTGACGGATGCTGTGGTTGAGCACGCCGCGTCAGTTGAGAATCCCGTTCTCGTGCTCGAAGATCTCACGTACATCCGTGAGAGCATGGACTACGGTTCGCACATGAATCGTCGTCTCCACGGATGGGGCTTTGCGAAGATGCACGCGCAACTGTGCTACAAAGCCGCCGAACGCGGTATCCCTGTCGAGACGGTGAACCCCGCGTACACATCCAAGACGTGCCATATCTGTGGCGAGACGGGATACCGACCGCGACAGGCGGAGTTCCGGTGTACGAACGACGAGTGTTGGATTTCGGAGTATCAAGCGGACGTGAACGCCGCGCTGAACATAGCAGACCGCTACTCCAGCGGAGAGAGCCGTTCAAGAGAACACACGGACGGCGATGACTCGGCTGGAGATGGGGCGCGTTTGACCGCGCCACAAGATAGCCAAGCCGATGGTGAAGCCCACCAACAGACGCTTGGAACGTATGCGTCTTGAAACCGACGGTAGCCCTCGGTAGCTACTGAAATCCGATGGTCGGATTCCACGCCGTTTACGGCGTGGAGGAGGTCAATCGAGATGACATCCTCCGGAGTAGTGGTCGCTGAATTGCTTGGCAACGAGATCGGCGGGATCGGCGAGTTCGTTTGAGACGCAGGTAGAAAGCGGTTGAATCGGATATTGTCGCTACTGTAGTTGGGGGTTGTCTGCGCCAGCACCCGCGACCGCGTCGGAGAGTCCATCGTTCATATTGGAGAGGGGTTCGAGATCGTCGTCACCAGCTTCCTCTTGATAGTACTGGTGGAAGCGCTCGGAGTATTCGTGGTCTACCTGTTCGGCTTCTGCTTTCGCGTTGAAGATGCGTCGATACCGATTGGCAGTCGACTTCCCGATATCGAGACGCCGTGCACATTCTGCCCCGGAGTTTCCTGCTTCGAGACACTCCTTGAGACCTTCAACATCGAAGTCGGCTGCAGTATCACGTTCGCGAAAGAGGTGAAGGCTGAGTCGAGCACGGGTCACGGTTTTATCGAGACCGACATCGCCAAGCCGGCGGGCAATTGTCGTGTCTCCATCGCCCTCGAAATACGCTTTGACGAGCGTGACCAGTTGGTCGTCCGAGAGCTGGGTTTGGAGGCCGTAGCGCTCTCGCATCTCCACGATCGTCTCGCGGATGTTCGTATCGGTGTCGCCACTCGTGTTTGGCCGCCAGCTTCCGCGCTGTTCGTCCTGTTGTTCGGTAGTCGATTCAGCGCCCTGAGAAACGTCCATGAAAATGTCCGTTAGATGGTCTACATCGCTCATTTCGGAAGCGTTTGTATGACTTTCAGCAGCAAAAGCTTAACGCTTGCCAGAAATTGGCATTTACGACGAGAATACGCACCACCAGATATTACGAAATTGACAGTAAGCAAGCGGAAGCCCACGGCTTTAGTCGTGGGTCCGAGCGCCAGAGCGGAGGTGGCTGAATTGCCGAACGCACAGTGTATCGGCTGGTCGGGGTCTCAATGGAAGTGGTACACTATGCTTGTGTAGCTTCTATCTACTGCCAATGCCTCGCGGGTACAGCAGGGAACGGACCTCAATCCACAACCTGCACTACCACTTCATCTGGTGTCCGAAGTACCGCAAGGCAGTGCTCACCGATGACGTTCACGACCGTCTCGAAGCCCTCATTCACGACAAGGCGGACGAACTCGGCGTGGACATCATCAGTTTGTCCATCCAGCCCGACCACGTTCACCTGTTCATCGAGGGCGACCCGACGCTCGCGCCGAACAAAATCATCCAGCAGGTCAAGGGCTACTCGTCACGGGTTCTCCGCGACGAGTTCGGCAGCATGGGCCTGCCGTCGATGTGGACACGGAGCTATTTCGTGTCCTCTGCCGGTGCAGTGTCGGATGAAATCATCGAGGAGTACATCGAGGCGCAAACAGGCCAATGAAGCGGGTCAACACCTTCCGAGTCGTTCCCCGTTCCGACGCGGACGCGGAGTGCCTTCGGCGGGTGTTGGACGCTTCGGCGAGTCTGTGGAACCAGTTGAACTACGAACGTCGCCAGAACTTCACCGACCCGGATATCGACAAGTCGGTGTGGGATACCGAGGACTACCGCAAGCAGTACGTCGGCGTTCTCGGTTCGGCGACGGCTCAACAGGTGATTCGGAAGAACGACCAAGCGTGGCGCTCGTTCTTCAAGCTCAAAGAGAGCGGCGAAGCGAACGGTCTGCCGGGCTACTGGGGCAACGAGGACGAAGGCCGCGACCTCCGGTCGTACATCCGCAACGACATGTACCGGCTTCGATGGGCGACCGGCAACAGCGAACAGTCGATACTCGAAATCTCGATCGGCAAAGACCTGAAAGACGAGTTCAACATCGGACACCGCGAGCGGCTTCGCCTCGAAGTGCAGGGCGAACCGAAGTGGACGGGCGAACAGTGCCAGCTCGAACTGTTCTACGACGAGCGTTCCGACCAATTCAGGGCCATTCAACCTGTCAGCGATTGTTCTCGGCAGGACACACCATTAGCCGACGAGACGGCTGCTCTGGATGTGGGCGCGAACAACATCGTCGCGTGCAGTACGAGCACCGGCCAACAGTTCCTGTACGAAGGCAGGGACTTGTTCGCCCGCTTCCGCGAGACGACGGAACGAATCGCCGAGTATCAGGCACTCGCCAAAGCCGACGAAGGCCGATACAGCACCCAACGGATACGACAACTGTACCGGAAGCGAACGGCGAGACGCGACCACGCGATGGACGCGCTCGCCAGAGACCTCATGGAACGCCTTCACGACGAAGGTGTTTCGACGGTGGTCGTCGGCGACCTAACCGGCGTGCTCGAAACGCACTGGTCGGTCGAAGCGAACGCGAAGACGCACAACTTCTGGGCGTTCCGCGCGTTCCTGAACCGGCTGGCGTACACTGCCGAGGAATACGGCATGGAGGTCGAAGCGCGGTCGGAAGCGTGGACTTCCCAAGAGTGCCCCGACTGTGGCGAATACGACGAGACCGTTCGCCACAGCGATACGCTCACTTGTCCGTGTGGGTTCGACGGCCACGCGGACCTCACGGCGTCGGCGACGTTCCTGAATCGGCACACGGACAGGGAAGTAGGGTCGATGGCACGGCCCGTGCGCTTCAAGTGGGACGCCCATACATGGGCAGAGTCACCACACTCTCGTCCCAACGAAGTTCGCACGCACCAGCAAAAGACCTTCGTCGGCGTGTCTGCCGAATAGACCCCGACCGAAGGAATCCCACGTCTTCAGACGTGGGAGGATGTCAAGAGTTTGTTGCTCGCATAGAAACTGAGTTGCAGCGAGTCTTTGGGTTCGAAGCTGATTAAGACCGCTCCAGAAGGCATATCTTTCGGCAAAGGGAGCTAACACCGGCAAATGCAGCCGTGGACCTCAAAAGGGTGGGAGAACGTAGCTGCTACTGGGACGAAAGTCCCTCCGAAGAGGGAGAGAATACAGAATCGTTGCGTGGCATCACCCTTTCTCCCCTTCGGATAGTTGACTGGTCCGCTGCCCTTTCCAGCCGATTCGGGATAAGTGCGCGCACCGTAAAGTCCTTTCTAACCATTGACCAGACTACTACCCACTGAGGTAGGTCAATCAGTCTTCAAACTGGTCAGTTCTACTATGTTGGAGCATAGCATCCTGCTCAAAACGTGGGAAACTGGCAGACATGACGCTCGTCCTCCCACGTTCTCCCCGGTAGAGTGACACTGTATACCGGGGATTCAACCAGTGATGTCGAAGCACGAAAAGATTATGGATGGATTCTGAGATATTTAGAGACATTAATAAAGAACTATCTTCCGAATGGAATGAGTTCGACGACTGAGTACCGTCTCAAGCGTCGACTACTGAGTGACAATTGATCGCCTCGAAGCTTCTGAGTTCGTTAGTCGAGATTTGGCGACGTAGTTAGTTGTTGGTTGCTCTTGAGGAATCTTCCGACTCGTCCAGTTCGAGTATCTCGAAGTCCTCGCACCCACAGTCCGGGCATTCGTTTATCCCCATCAAGAACTGATCCTCATCGCTATCCACTTTCGCCGTCGTAACACTCCCACACTCGGCACATCTGGCCGCTTGCTTTTCGTATGGCATGGGCGCTTTCCCTGCCACACAAACACACGTATTCAGTAGTAGTTTTTGCGATTTTTCTGAATCACAGGGCGCTAAGACCCCACCTTCAAGCGCGAGCCGCGTTACGGAGGCGAGCGGTAGGGTGGGGATACAGCGCCCGTCATCATCCGACCTACCGTGGTCGGAATCCTTACCTCAGGCCCGAAGGTCGCTGTCAGCGGGCGAATCCGTCACGAACTCACCGACGAGATCGTCGAGTTTGGCGGAATCGTCATAACCGGGGAGCGGTTCGTCGGCAGTTCGACACGTCCCGTCTACGCCGAGCGTCTCACACACATGGTCGGCGACGGCCTCGGCCATCCGACGGTGGGTGGTGAGCTTCCCGCCGACGATGCTCGAAATGCCCGCAACGCCGTCGTCCGCGTGGTCGAGCAGGAAAAAGCCCCGCGAGATCGAGCGCGCGCCGTCACGGTCGGTCTCGTCAGGTGCGTAGAGCGGTCTGACGCCCCAGTAGCTCCGGTTGGGCTCCCGGTCGGCGAGGTCCGGCACCATCGCGGCACACTCGGCAACCATTCGGTCGACCGCCTCGGTCTCCGTGGGGTATTCGTCAGGGTCGTCGACCGCGACGCTCGTGGTGCCAAGGACCACCTCGTCCTCGTGGGGGACCACGAGATCACCGTCGGCAGGGGACCGGCATCGATTCAGGACGGGTTTCACAGCGATATCCTCGACTGCGACCATCACGCCTTTCGTGGGCTGCATCGAGAGCTCGATGCCGGCCTTTTCGGCAAGCCGGCCCGCCCACGCACCCGCCGCGTTGACAACGTGTTCAGCACGGATCATTTCACCACCGTTGTGGTCGATCGCCGCACTGACGACCCGCCCGTTCTCGGTATGGAGGTCGGTGACGGGCGCGTTCGGCAGGACCCGTGCGCCGTGCTGTCGGGCGCTCTCGGCCGTGGCCGCGACGAGCCGTGATGGGTAGACCACGGCATCGGGCACTCGGATGACCCGTTCGACATCCTCGGCGAGTGCTGGGACCGCCTCACGCGCCGCCGTTCCCGACATCGTCTCGGCAGGGATGCCCAGCTCGCGACAGCCATTGAGCTTCGCCTCGAAGTAGTCGGGGTTGTCGGCTTCGAGTGCGATGAAATAGCCGCCCGAATCCCGAACGCACGCGCCGGCGATCCTCTTCACGATCCGGTTCTCCGCGATGCATTCGCGTGCGCCCTCAGCGTCGGATTCGGCGTAGCGCGCGCCACTATGGAGCACGCCGTGCGAGCGCCCCGTCGTTCCCGATCCCAGCCCGCCGCGTTCGCAGAGCGTGACGTCAATGCCTCGCATTGCGAGGTCGCGCGCGACGCCGACTCCAGTCGCGCCGCCGCCAACGACGAGCACGTCGGTCCCCCGATCCATACCAAACCGTGCCGCCACGCGGCCATTAAGCTGTGGACTCGTAAACCGTCTCGAAGAGGCGGGCTACGTGCAATACGATGGTGGATTGTTCGTTATCAACGACACCGTTCGAGAGGCGGGGCTCGACTTCCTTGCGGCCGCAGCAGCCGTATCCCCACCTACCATCTCGGAGGCGTACGTCCTCCCTTAGTTCGCCGGCTAGAGTTCGCCTATACGGCTATCGACGCCGTTTATGTCTGGACCCGGGGCGGCTACCAGGTCGCACGCAATGAAACGGACTACCCGCTGTTCATTGCTACCCGCGAATCGAATCTCGCCGGCTGGGAGCGATTCTTCGAACGGTTCGGGATTCCCACAGCTCAACAGCGCCAGCCACCCGATGAAGTCGATGGGTCGCTACAGATCGTCCTTGAACCGTGTGCACAGATCGATGCGGAGACCATCGACGGGCGGCCGGTCATCTCTTGCTCGGAAACCGTTGCGTTCGCGCGCGAGCATTACGCGACCTTCGAGTCGGCACTGGATATCCTTGACCGAATGTGCGACGATCTCGAAACCGAGGCCGATTACCGACCAGACTTTACGGAAGTTCCTCGGTGACGTCGACGAGGGTTTCTTCAGTTCGCCATTGATAGAGCCGACCTTCGTTCTCGAACAGGCCGAAGACGCCATCCTGCATCCAGCCAAACGGGTGCTCTTCGTCTTCGTAGACTCGTTTGAGGACGTGACTCTTCGAAAAGTACTCGACCGTCCCGACGAGCAGGCCCTGTTCGATGAGGAAGTCGCTGGGGCCCTTCTCGGCGACGCCGACGAGATACGTGACGAGGTCGGCGACCAGGCAGAACTTCTGGATACTGTTGTCCCACTCCCCGCGGATGTCCACCATTCGAAATGCGTAGGCGTCCTGACGACGGTTGAGCCGGTCAACGACCAGATTTAGTCGCCGAATCGGCTCCCGGTCGTAGTTCCCGAGAACGAAATACGAGCGTTCGTTCTCGTAGATCGGCGTGAGTTCGCTCAGCGCGTGCAGAATTTCCTCGTTGTCCGCCAGCGAGAGCTCCTCTTGGTCGATCTGTTCTTTAGCACTCGTGAGAATTTCGTCGGGAACCGGCGACCCCTCGTCGGTCATACCGCATCTATCGCTCGACGACGAGATATGATTTACTACATAAACTACTGGGTTAGTTATACTACGATTTACCCCAAAGTGATTTACTCAAGGATAAACTACTTGCCGCGCCGGTGTGTAGATGCTCGCATGAGTACCGACGTGGGAACCGCTGAGGGGACAGAGGCGCGTGAACTCGTCCACTTCGTGACTCAGCAGACGCGATTCACGCTGCTCAGCAACATTCTCCAGCACCCCGAACAGCTCCCCTCAATGTACGAACTCGAGGAGTTGAATCCGAGCATCAGCGACGCCACCGTCTACAA
Source organism: Halococcus sediminicola (assembly GCF_000755245.1). NCBI lineage: Archaea > Methanobacteriati > Methanobacteriota > Halobacteria > Halobacteriales > Halococcaceae > Halococcus > Halococcus sediminicola. The sequence goes on from NZ_BBMP01000023.1 coordinate 163,069, forward strand.
GCACATCCAGAAACTCATCGACGCCGGCATCGTCGAGGAGGCGGCGCTTCCAGACGACGAACGTCGGCAGGGCTATCCCTGGAAGTTCTACGGCGTGAGCGATGCGGGCCGGGAGTTCCTCGACGAACACAACCTACTGGAGGCCGAGGAAACCCTCCAACGCATCTACGAGACGATCTCCGACAAGCCCGAGAAGATGATCAAATACGAGAACGCGCCGCGCCCCCACCGACGGTAGCTGTCACAGGCCTGCTGTGACGGCATTTGCATTCGGCGTTCGTCTCTTCAGCCACGCGGAGATATTGAGATTTGAGACTCTCACGAGAGATGCTGCCAGATTTCGGTGGATGACCTGTTAGAAGAGTTCTCGGGTACCTTCTCTTCATCTTGAATATTATAGTTGCGATATTCAGTAACATCACCAACGGCCTCTGTTCTGGAGGTGTCAGCGCTTATCAGCGTGCAAGATACAGAGGATGTAAGCAGTAGGTGCAGTTCAAAAATTTCACCCTCCGCCGCCATAGTGTCGTGATTATATAATAATTATTGGTAGTAAATTATTTGCTCTCTCGTCGCGTCTCTAGGATCATCCTGCTATGAGAGTACATGCAAACCCGGTAGATGGTAGTACAGTTGGAGGCTTTCGGGGGCGACTTCGCGGTCCCGTACTCCAGTCTGACACAGCGGGAAACACCCATGACCGCTAAGGAACTCAGTGAAACACAAGCCGCCTGGGACGAGATCGCGGACGGCTTCGACGAGTACGCCACACCCTTGACAATCTCCTTTGCAGAGGCTGTCCTTCAGCGCGTAGATCTCGAGCCAGAAATGCGATTTTTGGACGTGGCTGCCGGCAGCGGAGCTCTCAGTATCCCGGCCGCACACCTCGGAGCGGAGGTAGTGGCGACAGATATCTCTCCGGCTATGGTTGAGCTGCTCACGGCGCGTGCACGGAACGAGGATCTGACCGATATTGAGGTCCGCGTCATGGACGGCCACGCCCTTGAGCTTGAGGACAACACCTTCGACATCTCCGCATCCCAGAACGGTATCTCGACGTTTCCCGACATGCAGCGCGGACTACGCGAGATGGTGCGCGTCACAAAGCCAGGTGGTCGGGTGTTGATCTTAGCGTTTGGTCCGCCCACCGAGGCAGAGTTTCTCACCTTCTTCATGGGGGCTCTGCAAGCGGCCATTCCCGGTTTCGATAGCCTTCCGATGGACCCCCCGCCCTTGCCGTTTCAAGTGGCAAATCCCGAGAATCTGCGTGCACAGCTTGCCGACGCTGGATTGGACAACATCCGCATTGACACCGACACGTGGGACACGGAGTTCCAGTCTGCCACGCACCTCTGGAACATGGTAGTCAACAGCAACCCAATCGCCGGAGCACTGGTTACCGACCTCTCCCAGGAGCAAATAGCTGAAGTCCAAAAGGTCCTGGACACCAAACTCCGTGAACGCTCCGGAGGGAGCGACGCCGCAGTGCTGACCACCCGGATGAATATTGGCAGTGGAACGAAGTGAAAACCTCGGTCTAACTGTAGTGAGTTCATCAACTCAGTTCAAGTGGTCTAGGTCAATCTTCTCCACGGTTGAAAGATACGCGCTCTGAGTCGGTCAGGGTCGTTCTGACGGCAATCAAGTAGTTCTGTTCGTCAGTGCAGAACACAGAGTGCATATCGGCAATTCAGCCACTCTCGGATACGTTGATTGCGCGAGGGGAAATCGCATCATGGTTCGATTATTCTTTATTTGTCAGTATTGTGGAGATAGTCGCTGCCTCAACCGCGGTCTATCTGGGTCTCGAACGAACTCGCCAGCAGGAATTCGGTTAGAAGCCGAGATCGAGCAAACGATTACCGGCGAGCGCGAGACAGATCACCGAGAGAAACGCGACGAAAATCCCGAACGCGATGCTCCATCCAGCAGTATCCGCAACGGATCCCACGACGACGCTTCCGGTCGCGCTCAGCATCATATACGTCGTCCGAACGAGACCGAATCCCGCACCACGTTCCGTAGCCGAGAGGTTGTCGACGAATCGAGGCAACAGTGCCGCTCCCCAGCCCATGGCAACACCGATCAGAAAGATGCCAACGAGAAGGACGCCCAATCGAGAGCCGACGAGAAGCAGTGTGTACCCCACGATGCCGGCAACTGCACAGAAAGCAGCAATCTCTTCGCGACCGTACCGATCCGAGAGCGACCCGATGCCAGGCTGTGTGAGTCCTTGGATGATGAAATACGCCGAAAACAGCGTACTGGCGAACGTCACCGAATAGCCGTGATACGCGATCAGAAAGGTCGGGAGGAACGATGCCGTCGCCTGCCAGATGAACTCGAATAGAAACGCGAGCATAGCGGTGAACGCGATTTTCCGCCGGGAGAGCAACTCGATGACCGGCTTGAGGGCGAGCCGATCGCCCATCGGCTGCTCGGGCCGTGCCGGCTCGGTCGGACGGATCTTCCAGCGAAAGAGAACGAAAATCGGGAATGCGGCTGCGGCTCCGAGTGCGATCGCGGCCCGCCAGCCGAACCACTGACTGACTGCAGCCGCTGCGATCGGCGCTACCAATCCCGCCAGTGGTGCTCCAGAGTTATGAAGGCCGATCGCGGTACCGATATTGTTCAGTTCGCGAGTCAGAAACGTCGTCGCAACGCTATAATGCAGGCCAGCAACTCCACCCAAAACCAACGTCAAAACGAGGAATACAGGCATCGACGGTGAAAGCGCGAGCAGAGCGCTGGCGATGGTCGTTAACCCAATCGCTGCAAGGATAATGATCCGCTCGCCATACCGGTCGGCGAGCACCCCGCTAGGAAACTGTGCGAACGCATACGCCATCCAGAGACCAGTCAAGGCCAGCCCCAGAACACCGGTTGAGGAATCGAACGTGTCGACGATCTCCGGAACGACCGGGCTGATAACCAACCGAGCGACCATCGTTGCGAAAAACGCGAGCGTACACAGAGCGATGATTGTCACTCGATAATCCCACAGTCGCCTCACTGCTCACAGCTACTCACTTGATGTGTTTCAACGCACTGGCTTGGCATCGAACACGTTGTAGCAGCTATCGAGTCGATGCCCCATTGAGATGATACAGCGCGGAAAACGTGACATCCTCGCCCGCCGTTCACGGCGGGGCTTCCACACGGTGGGAGTCTAGTCGTTCTGAAGAGGTTTCAGCCCCACTCCGCGAGCGTCATCTGCGCGGGTTTCGCGCTCGGCTCGCGGCGGGCTGTGGCACTGTCACGAGTGCTCCCGTCCTGTGGCGAGTCATCGCCCGCCAGTTTCAGCGGCAGGCTCTCTCCCCACGGGTCAACGCGACTGGCGATGTTGCTGGCCGCGTTCAAATCCGCTTGGTACTCCGATACCCAACACTCCGAGTTCGTACATCGGAACTCCGCTTGTCCCGAACGCTTCCCGATGTGGCCGCAGTCGTGGCACGTCTGGCTCGTGTACGCCGGGGCGACGAACTCGACGGCGATACCGGCTTCGCGGGCTTTGTCCTCGATCCGGTCCTGAAGCCGGGCGAATGTCCACGAGTGCAACCGTTGGTTCATGTACGCGCCATAATCCCGTCGTTCGCGGATGTACGAGAGGTCTTTGAGGGCGATAACCGGGTGCTCGAAGCTCCGGGCGTATTCGACGGCCTTGCGAGACGCTTTCTCAACGATGTCGGTGAGGGAGTTCTGGTAGTGCCCGAAGCGTTCGTCGGTACGCCACTCGGCGGCGTCACGCTCTTGAATCGCTTGAGCGTGGTGTGCATCTCTTTGCGGAGGTGTCGCGCCCGGCCACCGTCAACGAACATCAGGCGAGCTTGCAAAACAAGCGGCTCCACGACCGTATCCAGAATCGACTCGGCGGTGCGTTCGAGGACGTTCGTCGACGACGGGCTGAACCGCGCGAGGCTGGCCCGTACGGGGTCGTCGCCAACGTGAACTCACGGCACAGTTCCTTCAAGATGACGAATACCCGGTGGCTGATGTGCGATGTCGATACTCAAATCAGTGGGAGCAGTTTACTCCTCCCGTATTTCGGTGAGCTTCACCTCGATCGTTACTTCGTCGTTCTCGTCGTAAATGACGACGTAGGGCGGGTAGTTGCTCACGATGGCTTCATCAGTGTACGGCACGATGCAGGTTTTAATCGTTGGATGGTTGTCGACAGTCATCTCATAAGCGTAGCATTCGACGCCGGCATACGACTCCACGCCCGTGATTTTCTCTGTGACTGTCGAACCATCAGACGTGGTCGAGTTTTCGTATCCTACTGCAAGGTTGTCGCCCTCAATGCCAGATCCGAAGAGACTACCGAGGGCGAGGGGTTGAAGTACGGCTCCCGTTGGGTCACCCAGTGAATCCTCTGTCCCCGAATAGGTTTGCTCAAAGCTCTCGTCACCCTCGTAGGTCACGGTCGGATACAGCGTCTCAGTAGGATCTGCCGGCGGCTCGAAGCTGGCCGTCCCGGAGCCGTTCTCGGCATCGACAATCTCGAACTCGTATCCGTTTTCGGTGGCGTTGTACCAATCTTTCGCTTGAGGCTGAATGTTGGTCTTCGCCAGTTCGTTGCCCTTGCTGTCGGCGTTTTCGTTGGCTCCGTCACTCGAATTGGCCCCGCCATCCGTGCCATTAGCACCGCCGCCCGGCGTCTCGGCTTCCGCGACGCCGGACTCGCTATCGCTGCTCCCGAAACCGCCAACACAGCCCGCGAGGACAACTGCGAGTGCCACTGTTAGCGTTACGACGACGCGTGCGTTCAGAAGTTGAGCCCGTCCGTCCTGTACCCGTGTAAGTTCATATTTCATTGGTTTTATGGTTTCTGGCCGTTGTTTTCGACCACGCCGACGGATTATATGGCCTCATCCCGCTACTTTCCATGGGATCACATTTCTTCGATAATCGAGTCGGGATTCGGTCGGAACGACCGCATCATTCCATTTGACAGTTCCCTCACGGTGTTCGTGCAGGGGTTCTCACTATCTCTCAGGAAGAAGGTGCTAAAGCTGACCGGGTAGTATTCCGATCCACTACCTGACCCCTCGTGTGGTGGGTACAGCGCATAGTGGCTGTAATCGCTTTCAAATGTAGCCATCACGCGAACTGTCTCGCCAGCGAAATCGAGTTCCTCGATTTCTTCCCACGTTCGATCAAAGGAGTCGGACTCCGTTGTCAGCTCGTTGAGGTCCTTGGAAACCTTTGCGGGAGTAACCGCATCGTACTCCTGTACGAGTTTGAGCTGTACCTCGTTTGTCCCGGTCGTGGACTCATCCTTGTCCTTGAATGACTTGCTCTGCCACCACTCAACATCACCGCCACTCTCATCTCCGCCCACTATTTCTGGTTGCTCCCACTCACTCGGATAGTCGAACGCGAAGACGAATGCCGTACCCGCTGTATCGTACGCCGTAAGGTTCGATTTCAAGACGTCACACTTAGCAGGCTCTGATACGGGCCCGCCTGAACCGCCATCATTACTCGTCTCCGTCGGTGCATCGGGTTTTTCCCCACCCTCCTGTGCGTTGTTCGTGTCGGCGGAACTTCCACTGTCGCCGCCTGATCCGTTCCGTTTCTCGGCTTCCGCACCGAGACAGCCCGCGACACTCGCTATACCGGTGGCGAGCGCGCCAGCGCCGATTGCTTTCAAGTACGTCCGTCGGTTCGTTCGTCGATCTGCTGTGTCGTATCGCATTGGATTATCTTCTTTTTCCGGTGATGTTCACGCTAGTTTGTCGGCGATGCCGGCAGCAACAGGTATCCGGACTGCCTCGCCCTGGTAGGCCTTGATCATCAGGTAAACCCACGCGCCGAAGCCGCCGACAGCGAGGATAAGCCAGACTACTCCGAGGATCAGCGAGACGAGACTTCCGACGAGGAATCCACTGTCGCTCCCGCTGAACATCACCGTCGTGAAAACGAGTTGAACGACGGTCAACACGACCGACGCCACGATGAGCAGAACGTTGAATGCCATGCTCTGGGCGGCGTGCCATCGCACGAACCGGTTGTCTCTCTTGATCAGATAGAAGATCAGTCCCGAGATGAATCCGAACAGGTACGACAGTGCCCCCGCGACGTTGCCGTCCAGTTCCGATTCGTTCGCCGCGGCCGGTGCCGCAGGATCTCGCTCAACGTCGATATCTTGTGTGCTTGCCATGGTGTTCTCCAGTTGAGTACGTTCGTCGTTCGAACGGCGGCGGAGTTATCCGCGCACAGCTATCGGAAAGGACGAGGAATGATTATAATCATCGAGCGAAACTCTCTCATCTACTGAAAATAATCCATGACCCGAGACAATTCCCACTCGATGACGTCATTGCGCGTTCACCCGTGACTGTTTCAGGGCCATCTATCTAGCAACAACGAAAGGAACCAATCCATCCGATCTGCTCTGCAATTCGGCGACAAACAAATTTCCGGCCGTTGTCTGAGTGTTTTTAGAATTGGTAAATAGTTATATGTATGAACGGTATAGGTGAATTTGATATGACGAAAGCTAACTCACGACGAGGAAGATAACGGACGAGGCCATTCACAATGGTACTTTTCGTCACAGCGTATCTCACACTACTCGGCTTCTCAGCGGTGATCACTGGCGGGATAGCGGTCTACGCGTGGCACCGGCGGGATGAACCCGGTGCAGGCCCGTTCGCTGGGTTGATGGCGGCGACGGCCCTCTGGGCGATCTGTGCGGCCGCAACGCTACTGGCGCATGACCCAGAGATACATCTCCTCATCGAGCAGGGACAGTGGGCTGCGACCGTGTTCGTTCCGGTTTTCTGGGTGCTATTTGCTCTGACATACACCGGTCACGACGAACTCGTCTCGGGATGGACTGTGCTCTTGCTATCGATAGTTCCGCTGGTGTCGCTCGCATTGGGGTTAACGAACCCGCTACACGGTCTCGTCTGGGCGGATACCCAGGTCTACGTTGCGAACGGTATGGCAATCGCAACCAGACAGCCTGGTGATTGGTATTGGCTATTTGTGGTCTATGCCTACACGCTCATCGGTGTCGGAACATTCCTGATCTTCCGACTGGTGTTCGTCTCGGACTATCTGTTCCTCGATCAGGCTGTCCTGCTGGTCGTCGGTACCATCGTTCCACTAGTCGGCAACATGGTCTCCGTAACCGAAGTGACGCCGTTGCCTGGAATCGACGTTACACCGTTTGCGTTCACCGTAACTGGTCTCACGTTTGGGTATGCGCTGTTCCGTCGGCGACTGTTTGAGTTGGTGCCCGCGACCCGCCGGCTCGGGCGTGATACCGCCATCGCCACCCTCGACGATGCCATTCTCATCCTCGACAACAACTATTACGTTATCTATCTCAATCCCGAAGCCGCCGATGTCCTCAACTGCGATCCACGAAAAGCACTCGGCACATCAGCAGCGGATCTCGTCGATACCTCCGCTATCGAATTCGACGTGCCGGATGCACTCGCCGAGCTCCACATAGAGGGGCAATTCTACGAAGCCCGGACCTCCACGATTACGGATCGGCGCGGCTTCGAAATCGGGCACACCCTCCTCCTCCATGATATCACCGCACGCAAGCATCGCGAACGCCGCCTCCGCAGACAGCGTGACGAGCTTGCACAGCTCGACCAGCTCAACGAAGCCATCCGTGACATCACTCAAGCATTCGTGAACGCCACCAGTCGGACCGCCATTGAGGAAGTCGTCTGTGATCGGCTGACTGCCTCAGACCTGTATACCGAGTCGAGTATTATTATCGACCCATCTGACGAAATCGTTGCCGGTGATGGCGGTGAGGATATCGAGGGAGGTGCCAGACCGATAGCGATTCCCACAGCGGGACCTGCGAAAGAGGCTGTTTCGTCGATTCCCGAGATACGTCCCGATGTTCTCGATACCAAACACGGCTCGTGGTCGGTCATTCCATTGGGGTATGGTCAGTCGATCTATGGCGCACTTGTCCTCTACACGACGCGACTCGACGCGTTCGAGTCACGAGAACTCGCGATTCTCGGCCAGCTCGGAGAGATAGTCAGTCAAGCCATCGACGCCGTCGAAAATCAGCGACTACTGCTCGCCGATACCGTTACCGAAATCACGTTTCAGTGTCCCGATGCTGCACTTGCGGAGGTTACGAAAAAAGCCGCTTGCCGACTTTCTCTTCAGGGACTCGTGCCTGCGAGAGACGGTGAAGTCCTGGCCTACTACCACGCCATGGATGACTCCGCACAGCACGTTGTGGATACCACATCAGGAATTGAAGGTATTGCCAGTATCAGAATGGTTGATGACGCAGACGACATAGTTGAGTTTACATTGACGGATCGGTCGGCATTACTGGCGCTCTCGAAAGGCGGGACGAACGTCCGCACGGTGGAGGCTAATGAGGGAGAGTATCGGGTCGTCGTCGAAATCGCCTCGGAGACAGATGTTCGGACACTTATAGAGCGTGTCCGCGAGTACTGTCCGGAAGCGACGCTAACCGCGAAGCGTGATCTCGACCGCCCAGTAGAGACAGGACAAGATTCGCTCCCCGAAGATACTCTCGACGAACTCACCGACCGTCAGCGCGAAGTGTTGGAGGCATCCTATCGGGCCGGGTACTTTCGATGGCCGCGCGATCGGACGGCCGAAGAAGTCGCCGAATCGATCAATATTAGCTCGCCGACCCTCCACAAGCATCTCCGCCGTGCAGAAGAAAAGCTTCTAGGACGAATGTTCGATCCGGACGATCCAGACTGATCGAAGCCCTGGTAGAAACCATCCCACTGGACGTCGATTTATGCTATCTAGCCCCCGATTATACTCTCTCAAATGTCTTCTGATAGTAGTGTGAGTCAATAACATGGCAACAACCGAAGCAACGTCACTAACGGGTGGAGTATCAACAAACGAAAGAACACGGAATACTCCCGAAGACACCACACGAGCGATTCATCGGCTTAGTGAGGAGAATTCGCCGCTCGACACGCCTGCGCTCATCACACTCGTCAGGCGTGCACCGGCACTCGCTGCACTACGCGAACAGCCGCTCGACCGTCGGGATTTAGAGGACTGTCTTGACGTCTCGAAACCCACAGTCCACCGGCTCACACGGACACTTGGCGAGATGGGTCTCGTCGAGAGAACAAACGGGATATTTGTTCTCACGAAACTGGGCGAAGCCGTCGCCGACGTGGTCGCCGAATTCACGCGAAGCGTCGAGACGGCCTACCGGCTTACTCCCCTCATAGAAACCATCCAAGACCGATATTCCGACTTCGATATCGCGGTATTCGAAGACGCGATTGTGACGACTGCCGAGCCAAGCAACCCCTATCGTCCAGTACAGCGGTACTGCTCGCTCATTGAGGAAACGAGAACTCTGCGTGGATTCGACACAACAATGCTCTCGCCACAGCACGTCGATGCGGTACACAGACGGGTTTGTGACGGGATGGAAGCGGAATTCGTCTACCCACCGGCCATCGCCGCTCACCTCTCATCAACATATTCAGAACGGATGGCGGAGATGATCGAGAGCGGCCGTCTCGATTTCCGCGTCCATACTGACATCTCACATGGAATTGTCATCTTCGATGAACGAGTCGGGATCAGGAGCTACTGTGAGACCACCGGTGCGCTACGGGCATTTATCGACACTGACTCGCCAGACGTACGCGAATGGGCCGAAACGATACATGACACCCATTGGATGGAGGCTGAACGATTCGAAACGCACTCGGATCTTCCTGAGAGGCCGGGCTAAATCACTCGATTGCATGGAAGGCGCTCTGGAGTCAACATATGACAAACAAGACCGAACGGATGGAAACGGCCAAGGGTGGTGCGAAAGCAACGGCGAAGGCGGGTTCGAGGATTGACGGCGGCAGGCAATCAGTCCCCGAGAGAGGAGACGTTTCCGATGACAGTGTGGGATCCGAGAGCCAAACCGCCACGCTAGTGCCAAGCACGGAACAGTCGTCGATCGAGGGACCTGCTCACGAGAGGAATACTGAACGGACAGCAGCGAGTGCCACCAACCACCAACTCTGGCCGGATACGACGCCCTACGGGAACGTGGATGGGAAATTCGTTTTCACGTTTGACCGACCCACGACCTGGCACGTCACGACCATCATCAACGATACGAGTCTCGTGACAGTCGAACTAGCCCCATCAACAGAGGGAGAAGACGCACGCCCACTCGTTCTGCGGATCAGACAAACTCTCCAGCCAATAGAGACCGAGAGGCTCGAACGATACCAACCGAATGGAAAGACAACCGACCCACTCCAGTTCGGCGGACAAGCGGTGGCCGTTAGCATCACCACTCAGAGGCACTCTCACCAGTGGACGGTCGTCCTTCCAGACGCTAGTGGCTCCTATCTGGTTCAACTTACCACGGTCCACACTGACAACACTGCTACAAACCAAATTGACGGCGAATCATCCGACCGTATCGAGGAGTTACGGCAACTCGGAATACAAGTTCTGTACAGTTTCCGGCCGATGAGTGTCGAAACAGTGACCTAATAGACGAACAGCACATCGGGAGATACATATATCAATTAGGCAGAGTGCAACGACGAGTGGAAACATGATTCGACAGGAGTGTCGAGTCAATCGTATTCAATCTCGTGACGATCAAGGAGTTCCAGCAACGTTTCCATGCCGCGGTCGATATCGAGACCGAAGAGGGTGATGTGCGCGCGTGGGTGTCTCCTCGGTTCGGGTTCGAAGTGTGCCGTCAACTCGATACCATCGACATGGGCATAGCCGCGAATATGGACCTGCCACCACTCGAATCCGGACGGATGAGCGAAGCGTTCAATTCGCCGGACGTTGAGGATTTCGTCGCAGTAGTTGTAGGACATCATCCACCCCGAAACGAAATCGTTCTGACTGAGCAGATCCGCTACCGCTTCTCTCGACTGTGGAACAACAACTGACTGTTCGGGTGGGCGCGGTCGGGTGAAACACAACTTCCGGAACCACCAGAAACCTCCACGAAGGCTTCTACGTGGTAGATATCGAGCCTGCCGCGTAGTTGCAGTGAATATTATAGCCGAACTGCTGAAAAGCGGTCGCTGCGTGAGAATTTTTACAGCTAAATGTTCAGCAGCCGCGAAAGCCCACGAGTTCACTCGTGGGATACGGTGGCGTAAGGTACTTGTCCGATCCGCGCCGTTCCTTCGACACGGTAGGAACGGGGGAGCCGAACCGACACAACGCCTCTTGAGACCGGGACCGCTTTGCCCTCGATTGGGTCTAAGTCCTGTCGTGGACGGAGGAAGCCCCACGAGTTTACTCGTGGGAGCCATCACACAGACAAGCACCGCAACGACTTGAATAATTTTCTTCACGGCTTCTTCGATTTTCATGAGTTCACTCTGTTCTGTTTGTCGCTTGTTCGTCCAACTGACAGGAAGCTGTTGCCAACGAGTATGACGGGTGATACCAGATTATAGGTATCGAGCAGAACCGTCTCAGTAGACGAAACCGTAGCAGGGCCTGAAACGGTCTCACGCGGTGAATACATTTCTACACCGGTGTTTTCTATCAATAGAGCCGCCTCGGGTGGCTCAGGAGAAGATACACCAATGAATCTCGACGAATTCGTGGACTCGCACGAACCAGGGGAGACAGGAGAGACGTTCGAACTCGAAAGCTCGAAGATGCTCGACATCGCGCTGGACGGAAACATCATGGGCAAAGCAGGCTCAATGATCGGCTACACCGGCGACATTGCTTTCGAGCGCAAATCCGCCGGTGGTGGCCTGAAAGGCATGCTCAAAAAGCGCGTTACCGGCGAGGGAGGCGTGATGATGCAAGCGTCAGGCAACGGCCACCTCTACCTCGCCGATGCGGGCAAAGAAGTCCAGATCCTCGAACTCGATGCCAGCGACGAGATCAGCGTCAATGGCAATGACGTCCTCGCGTTCGAGGATTCGGTGGGCTGGGACATCAAAATGATGAGCTCAATCGCGGGCACGTCCTCGGGAGGACTATTCAACGTCCATCTCAGCGGACCGGGTCATATCGCCATCACCACCCACGGTAAACCGCTCGTGGTCCCAACACCGGTCCGAACCGATCCCAATGCAACCGTGGCCTGGAGCGCGAACGTCTCGCCCAACGCGAAACACGATCTCAATATCAAGAGCTTTATCGGACGCTCGTCGGGCGAGACCTTCCAGCTCGAATTCGCCGGTCAGGACGGATTCGTCATTATCCAGCCGTATGAGGAAATCACCCCTACTGAGAGCGGCGAGAGCAGCGGAGACGGAAGTACCGGCCAAGGAGTCAGCGTCAGCGACTTCCTCTAATTTGCTACAGCGATTGGCGCTGATTACCAGGTTTTATCTCTTGAGTTGTCCACCCACAGAGCGATAGAGTCTCTCGAAATCGCCAACGGTAGCCGATACGACGAGAATCTACGAACCTCTCCCCTCCCCCTTCCTTCAGCTAATGCCGATAGTAGGCGTGTCGCCAGCGGACGCAAAACCACGGTACCTGCCCGTGCCAGCCCAAAGGATATTGTAGTGGGCAGAGTTAGGGAGTTGCGATGAGCGCACGACCATCGAGCGACAGTCTGGCAGAAGTGCTCGACCGCATCCTCGACAAGGGAATCGTCATCGATATCTGGGCAAGAGTGTCGATCGTCGGCATCGAGATCTTAACTGTGGAGGCCCGCATCGTCGTCGCTTCAGTTGATACGTTCCTCCACTACGGCAAGGAAATATCCAAATTGGAGATGGCATCCGAATCGGGTGACCTCCAAGAACTGAAAGACCTCGACCTCGGTACGTCACCAATGACTCAGCCCGAACCCGACGAGCCGGAAGTCCGCATCGAAGAGGAAGCCGAACAGTAGAATACTGCGAGATATCGAGCAGCAATTCATGTATTCAGCTTGGAAACAAATAGCACATAAATTCGACTGTACGAGCATGCGATAGACGAACTACGTGACGAGTTCGAAGGAATGGACGAACCCCGGGCAGCTGAAGTGCTGCGCGAGACCGAAGCCGACGGCGAGAAAAAGGCAGGAGCCAAGACCATTCACGAGTGCCTCAACTCAAACTCGCTTTAGCAAACCTCTGATTCGGCAGTTGTGGTGAAGCTGATTGCCAGTCTAGACAACACTCAAGTCAAAACACTAACCACGACTGTTCAGTATTATCACAACCGTAACGAGCGAATCAAGCGCTTGGTAACGGTTGGTAACGATAGTGAGAGCCACAGGGGGGGACCTCCAGAAAGAGCTTCGACAACTGTTTTGCGTGCTCATCACCTATCGAGTAGTATGTCGGTGTCGTCGCGTCGCCCGCGCGGGCTTGCCGTTCTGCTGGGAACATGGTTGCTTGCTATTGCTGGAATCGGGGTTCTCGTTGGCTCGCAACTGCTCGGTGCGCTTCTCGCCGAGGGAACGCTCCCGTCAGTATTCGTTTTCACAGGCGGACTCGCACTGGTATTCGGCTACCTGAGCTATCGGGCGAACACCAACCGTTTCCTCTCACGGCTCGACGTAGCCCCACTCACGACCGCACATGCACCGAACATTCACGCGAGTGTCGACCGCCTGACGCGGCGGATGGATGTCAACCGGCCCGAAGTCTACGTTGCGCGTCTCGGCCAGCCCAACGCGTTCGCGCTCGGCAATGGAACGCTTGTAATTGATCAGTCGCTTATCCGCTTGCTGACGCCAGCGGAACTCGAAGGAGTGCTCGCGCACGAACTCGCCCATCTCGAAGGCTACGATAGCCTCCTGCGGGCGCTCGCAACGAGCCTGCTACGGACCGTAACGGCGCTCGTGCTGGTCGTGGTTGTACCGTTCGTAGTGACTGTCTCGATAGCCTGTTGGGGACTCTCACTGGTCGTGGGCCGTCCAGTGCGAGGCCCCGACAGCGTTGGCAGTGGCCTCCGCAGCGGGTTGCACCGGCTGGTGATGAGTTTGGTCGTCATGCCGACGCTGGCACTCCAGGCCTACGCTCGCCGTCGGGAGTATGCGGCTGACGACCGGGCCGTGGCGGTCCTCGATGATCCACTCGCACTGGCTCGGGCACTCAAAAAGATCCAGCGCGCGAACGAACCAGGCCGGGGGCTGCTCTCGTGGCTACTCCCGAATCGCCAGCACACTGAACGCACACGAATGGAGCGAGCGTTTGCAAGTCACCCACCAACTGACGAGCGCGTCGAGCGCGTTCGAGAGGCCGCAACCGCCGCTAGAGCGAGCGCGGGTCGGGCCGGTAGCAACACGTCGACAGCAACTGAGGCTCACCAAGGTTGGTGAAGTCCATCACCTGCCAGCTGGCTGATTTTTCGGCGCTATTGCGGTGAGTGGTTCACCTATTTGGAGGCTCGCGGTCGAACGGCGAGTATGCGCCTCCAAGACTACTGGGGAATCGGCCCGAAGACAGCCACCCGGCTTGAAAACGAACTCGGTACTGAGCGGGCAATTCAGGCGATTGAATCGATGGAGATCGGAACCCTCGTCGATGCTGAACTCGCTCGCGGGCGAGCCACCCGGATCCTCCGGCACGCTCATGGCGAACAGGGGATGGGCATTCTCACGACACCGGATGCACGCACCGTCTACAAGGATCTCCTTGCACGAGCACAAGAGTACGCTGTCACCGCCCACGCTGGCGACCGAATCCGCGTGCTGACGCCACTGACGTCGATCGAAGCCATGGAAGAGCGCCTCGACGAGGTGACCCTCGCAACAGAGACCTGGAACGATCTCGACGATTCCACCCGTGAAGAGGTTCTCGATGTCTTCACCCACTTCGATGAGATAGGTGGTGGCGACCGAGCCGCGGTCGAGACCGTGCTCGCACTCCACGACATCGGCGTGAAAACCGGTGTGTTCGCCTCGATCGACGCGATCGATCCAGACGCGCTCGAAGATGCCCGCGAGGCACTCGGCTCTCTCGACACTGAGGGACGTGAACCCACCGTCCGCGAGGATGTCGACGACGAACTCGATACGGCCCGCGAGCAGCTCGCAGCGGTCGAACAGCTCGAAGCGCAGGGTATCGATGTCATCGAAGCCATCCAATCCGACGGCGTTCGGTCATCCGAAGAGTTCCGTGAGACGTTCATTAGCTACGTGGCGAACGAGACGCCACTCCCAGCACCGCGCGTCCGAGAAGCAACCCCAACCGAAGCCGCCGACGCCACCGACTTCGTGACGCAGGGCCTCCGCGATATACTCGAGGCACTCCGTGAAGCAGTCGAGACTCGCGAGCAGGCGGTCGCAAACGAACTGGAGGCTACACTCGACGACAGCCGCGATGAGATCGAAGCTGCTGTGACCACGGTGAGCGGGACGGCCTTCCAGCTCTCGCTTGCTCGGTTCGTACACGCCTACGATCTGGCTCGCCCTACGTTTGTCGAATCAGGCTGTGTGGCGGCTGTGAACGCACGCAACCTGTCGCTCGTAGCCGCGGCTGACAGTGGTGTTCAGCCAGTCACATACGCTGTCGGCGACCACGAGTGTGCAGCCGAGGTGCCAACCGGGGATCAGGTTACGGTGCTCACAGGGGCGAACAGTGGTGGGAAGACCACTCTCCTGGAGACGCTCTGTCAGGTGGTCGTGCTTGCTCACATGGGCCTGCCCGTACCCGCTGATGAGGCCGAGGTGAGTCGCGTCGATGCCATCGTGTTCCATCGTCGGCACGCGAGTTTCAACGCGGGCGTGCTCGAATCGACACTCCAGACGATCGTTCCGCCACTGACCGAAAGCAACCGAACGCTGATGCTTGTCGACGAGTTCGAAGCCATCACCGAGCCGGGGAGTGCCGCCGATCTTCTGTATGGATTAGTGCGACTCGCCGTCGACGCGGGAGCCATCGGTGTCTACGTAACCCACCTCGCAGACGACCTCGAACCATTACCCGAACGGGCGCGCACTGACGGTATTTTCGCTAGAGGCCTGCGCGATGATCTGACGCTCGATGTGGATTATCAACCGCAATTCGAGACCGTTGGTCGATCCACGCCGGAATTCATCGTCTCGCGATTAGTAGCGAACGCGAGTGATCGCAGCGAGCGCGCCGGCTTCGAAGCACTCGCTGACGCCGTCGGTGAGGAAGTCGTCCAGCAGACTCTGCTCGATGCAGAATGGTCGTCATAGACTTTGCTCCCGACGACACCGATCCCGCACAAATCAGAGTGCGATCTTCATCTGCGACAGCAATTCCGGTGACGTAGGACTGACAAAGGTAGGTTGTAAGGATGTGGAGACATTGCTGCACCGAACGCGAAAGTCGATTGGAAAATGTTCGTGTATCGATGGCGATACATGATAAATCCATCTAGCGGCCCCTGAGAGGGTAAGCTGATAGGCACCCTGATCTCTCTGATAAGCGTCGTCTCACAATTTGTAACAGACATCGGTGAGGCGAAAGCTACGTCGCGATGGAAGATTTCGCCGTTGCACTCATTGACGAATTGGAAATGGAAGACACGGTCCGTACCTACCACGGAATCCAATGTCAACAATTGATAATATGTCTCTGTGGGTTGTGCGGTTGACCCGGGCACCCCTCACGATTACCGCAATTTAGACGAGACGATAAACGCAGAGAGGTCGGGACTAATGTGTCTGCAAGAGGGGAACTTCCCCCTCAATAGAGATCTCGTCACCGACGGCGATCTCCTTGCCGGACTCACGCGACGGAATTCGCGTTACGACCGTCAGATAGTAGTAATCTTCCGCCCCGTCACGGTCCATGTTTGTCCCCAGCGTCTCCGCATCGGCCCATTCAGGAAATCGCTCCTTCCGCTTTTCCGTGAATTTCTTCGTGAAATTCGCTTTTCGCTCACCAGTCTCCGGATTACGAGATGGAACGACACACCGCGGCTTGCACATGATTCCGTAATGAGTGACGTTTCCCACCGTGAACTCTACTCCAGTACCGGGGTTTCGACGTGTGGCTGGCGTGTTCGAGTAGAGTTTGTCTTCCCAGAACGGTTCTACATCACCGATTACAACGTTGGTCCGCAATCGCCTGAAAATCGCGTCGGCATCAAGGTCGTCGTACCACGATGCGACTTCGGCCAACGTTTTCTCGCCGACGAAAGTAGGGCCCGTGGCGGTGACTCGAATCGGGGCGATACCTCCTGCACTGTCGGTGAAGTTCGATTGCTTGGCCTGTTCGACCGTGATCGGTTCGCCGAAGAAGTTCGTCAACCACTCCTCTAGTTCCGGACTGTTGTCAATTCGATCGAGTTCGCAGGAGAAGGTACGTTCCGTATCGTGGATTTCGAATTCGATCGAGTTAGCCGAGAGGTCGACTGTGGTGTTGATCTTGTGAACCAGTTTGTTTTGCCGTCCGTTCACGTATGCTCCATCCTCGCTGAATAGGGCATACTCTCGGTCGTATCGCATCCGCCCTGAATCAGAGATGGGCACGCTATCGACATCGACACCAGACAACGATTTGACCGGATACAGCCTAATCCGGGAGACTGCTGCCATGACGGGCATACTGATCCGAAGTCGCTTAGATGTTGCCTCAGTGTGACGTGCTCTGAGCTGCCAACCAGATGGCATCCAGTACTCTACTTTTCGGTTTTCAGATCTCCCGACCAGTCTTCGTACCCACCAACCATCGTCGAGACAGTCGCGTTACCGGTCCCCTCGTAGGCTTCGAGCATTCTGGCGGCTTGGACTGATGTTTCGCCAATGTAGCAGGCGACTACTATTTCATCGCCCTCATTCCGTACCCACTCTTTTTCTTCAGCTCGGTCACCGAGTTCTTCGAGTGGGATATTATCCGCTTCCGGGATATGACCTTCTTCGTAGGCCTCTGTGTCCCGAATATCGATGAGCTGTACGTTCTTTCCGTTCTGTCGCCGCTGTCTGTATTCTTGCGGTGTGATTTCCGTAGGCATGATTAGCGTTTCCGAAGGAAGATCTTGTAGGTACCATCGCCACTCCGCCAGACTTTCCCATCAGCCATCTCATCGACAGCTTTCGGGACGTTTTCGGTCGAAGGGACGTGGTCCGTCTCCTGAACGAGCAGATCACCCGATTCAAGATCCTGAAGTGATTTCTTTGCCTCAATCTGGGGATAGGGACAGACTTCCCCTACCATGTCCTGAGTGCGTGTCGCTTCATCCGTGAGCTGTGCTGCGCTGTCGTTGTCGACTTCATCCGGCATGTCGACGAATTCGTCTAGGTTTGGCATCGTTGTGTTGTGGTGGTTTGAGCGTCTTGGGTGATGTTTGCGGGTGATACTACACCGATCAGAGCGCACAGCCGACTTCACGATACAGCCAGTGTGTCATGACATACACACCGGCGATGATACCGGCTGAAGCAATGAACGAGTGCACCGATAGTTCAGCAATACCGGTGTAGATATTACCGATGTTGCAACCTGGGGCAAGCCGCGAGCCTGCACCCATGAGAAAGCCACCGACGATAGCGTTCGGCAATCGACGTCGTTTCGGAATACGGATCGAAAAATCACCGCTCCAAACAGCGGCTAGGAACGCACCGACGATGACCATACCGATCATGACCATATCGGTAGTAAGACCGATTCCTTGTCCCTGGAAGAGAATCGACCCCCAGTACTGGAACTCGCCTGCATTGACACCGACTTGATTCAGAAGATATCCCGTCCAACGGGACTCAGGGCCAGTAATGCCAACGACCGAGACCTGGGAAAACCAGACGAGAGCAACGGCTGTGATACCGAGGGCTGCAGTACGTGGGTCCCACGGCTGTTTTGAGGCTGCAATCGGGTCATCACAGATCTTGGCCCACATACCCTCGAAATATTCTCTGGTACCGTGGGCAAAGGCTCGCAGACTACCCGAGGAGGCTGGAAGGGGTAGTAGAGACGCGTAGACTGCCGTTGTTTCAGATGCCCCAGGTTCGCCACCTTCTCCTCCACTATAATTGAGTCGAGCATAGACAACGACGACGACGACAGCAGCAATACCGAGTGCAAGAACAGGTGCTGGTACGGGGGACGTTCTGAACAGTGTCATCCCCTCGCCGATCGTCAGCGGTTCGAAGTACGCTGCTTCGAGCGTTGGATACGCGATGGTAAATGCAGCATACCCTACTCCCATGAACGCGAGTGTGAGCCAGAAGTGGAGGTATCCCTGCCCTGCACGATACAGCGTTCCAGAGGCACAGCCCCCGGCGTAGGTCATCCCAACCCCGAATATGAAGCCGCCGACTAAGCCGGTAAAGCCCCATCCGGGTACCCAGAAGCTCTGATAGAATCCTAATTCGTAAGCGATACTCCAGAACACCATCGTGAGTATTGTTGCGGCGAGAACGCCCTTGGTAACTCTGGTGTCTTTGAACGCAAACAGGTCACGGAAGGCGTGGACGAAACAGAATCGGCCTTTCTGGAGGAATATTCCCAAACCGATTCCGACGACGCCTGCGATTAGTAGTGCTGATACCATCCACAACCTGTTTGGAACCAGATCCCGATAAGAGAGTCTCTCCCGGCCAATACTCGATGTACCACGGACAACTGTTGTTCTCTTTCCATGCCTGGTTTCTCGGTGCAGAAGGCATGCAAACGTGAATTTGGGGAGTCAACACCGACATACTTTCAGGAAACATTATCCTCTATCCGATGCGTCGAAGGTCTCGACACCGCGTCCATGCATAGAGATCGGGCACAATCGCGGTACGGCAAAAGCCCCGTCCTCAAGGAATGAGCGACCGACGCAAGTCGGGAGCGAGTAGAGTAGGTACATTACAGGCAGATGCAAGCGTACCGCTAACAAGTATGTGGCTCTACTAAACCGACATGTCATCAGGAGAGTGGAGTGGTGAAGACGAGTATGAATGTACAATCTGTGAGCGGATATTTGATACCGAAGATAAACTACAGGAGCATCAACAGCAAGAACATTCCGAAGACCTTCAGTGACCTCCTCATCATGAACGACGATCTTCCCCGTCCGTGCTCGGGGTTGCACAGGCGGACCACCGCGACACGGTAGTGGGCATTCCATGCGTCCGACAGGGCAAGGCTCATCTTATGCCTTCAGTGTCTGAGTGTTTCCATTTATAGATCGTGCGGTCGGGCGAGATCACCTTCGTTAGGGACTCTGTGCGTAGGTATCAGAGATATTCGTTAGGATTTTCTTTGAACTTCTCCTTACAGATGGCTGATTCAAAGTAGTAGGTCTCTCCGTCGTGCTCTACGTCAGCAGGTGGGACGGTGTCGTCCACCCGCTCGCCACAAACTGGACATTCTGCTGTCATTGTCTTCTCCAAGAGAGTAGAGCGTGCTGCAAAATATATTCGTTCTGCTTGCGCTATACGAGGGTATCAAGATGAAGTAAGCATTCACACAAGAACAGCGAGGATGCCCACGAGTTTACTCGTGGGAGGAATCGCGTAAGCTGTGTCGTGGAAGGCCACAAACGCCGGTTTCGATGTTCCTGCCGCCCGACTCCCCAACCGATAACGCAATAAAGGACCGCCTCGTATGTGAATACGCGAATGGAGGTGAAACGCACCGTTCCCGTCAAACTCGATGTACCCGACGAGCGGCGCGACGACCTCCATACCACTATCGAACAGTTCAACGACGCCGCCAACTACACCATCCAGAACGGACGCAACGACGACGGCTACCTCATCCTGAACAAGTCGAAGATACACGACCGCGTGTACTACGACCTTCGAGACCAAACGGACCTACCGTCGAACCTATGCGTTCGGGCGTACTCGAAAGCGGTCGAAGCGATGAAATCGACGGTCGCCGACTGGAAAAAGGGCAACAGCCGACCGTTGCCTCGCTTCAACGAACCGTCCGCCGTGTACGACAAACGTACGCTGACCATCTACGACCGAAGCGCCACGCTTTCGACCGTCAACGGGCGCGTCGAAGTCGAGTACGTTATCGGCGACTATCAGCGGTCGTATTTGGACGACGACGAGTACGAGCGCCGGATGGGAACGTTGCACTACCGCGAGGACGAAGACGCCTTCTACCTCCACATCGTCGTGATGAAGGAGGTCGAACAACGCGAGGGCGTCCGCGTTCTCGGCGTGGATTTGAACCTCAAAAACGTCGCCGTCACGAGTACAGGAACGTTTTACGATGGTGGTCGGCTGTTGTGGGGCCAGAACCACCACTTCCGCGTGCGCCGAAGCCTCCAAGACAAAGACACTCGCTCCGCCAAGCAGACACTCCAGCAAGTGTCGGGACGAGAAAACCGCTTCGTCTTGGACCGTCTGCACACTCTTTCTCGGCGACTCGTGGACGAGGCCCGCAACTACAATTGTGCGTTCATCGCCGTCGAACGGCTCACGAACATCCGCGACCGGCTGGACAACGGAAACGACTGCATCAAGCGTCAGATGCACAACTGGGCGTTCCGCGAGTTGCGAGAAATGCTCGCGTACAAGGCCGCCGAGCACGGGATTCGCGTCGAGGACGTGAACCCGGCGTTTACGAGTCAGACGTGCTCGCGGTGCGGCCACCAGTCGAGCACGAACCGCGACAGTTCGACCGGCTGGTTCTCGTGCAACGAGTGTGGGACCGAGTACGACGGCGACTACAACGCGGCGAAGAACATCGGTATGCGACTTGTAACTTTACCATCGGGCAAACGTCCCGATGGGTTGGGCAACGGTCAGCTTGCCCTGAAGTCCGGGACGCTGAACGGGAGTGGCGATTACACCGCCCACGACGACGTGTCGGCAGACCAGGAGTCCACGGACAAGCCCACGACTTCAGTCGTGGGTCGCTGACATCGATAGCGGGGTCCTCAGATTTGAGTCGCTGGATGACTTCCGAGAAAGAGGGATCGCCCGTTCCGTAGTCGGCTATCAGGTGAATGAATGGGGACATGGAAATGAGTGGGTTTCGGCTGTCAGTCGTCAATGGATTCTCAAAGCGAGGTTCTATTCAATCTGGCCGTAGTCGAACTCCTCACCGATCTCCGAGAGTTCGTCGAGCGCGTCCTGTTCCTCGCGGAGGTTCGCTTCGAGGGTATCGGCGACATCGATGTCGAGCTGGTCGGCCAGCGGAATCAGGTTGCCGTAGGCGGCGATTTCGTAGTGTTCTGACATCTGTCCTGCGGTGATGTTGTATCGGTCGAGAACGTGGTCGTCGGGGTCCTGACTCACGAAGTGCTCGTGGTTTTCGATCATGCCATCGACGGCCTTGTCCGTCTCACCCTCCGGCGAGACCCCGATCTCCTCGAAGACCTCTTCGAGGCGTTCGACGTGTTCTTGGGTCTCGTCGT
Organism: Halococcus sediminicola; assembly: GCF_000755245.1. Taxonomy (NCBI): domain Archaea; kingdom Methanobacteriati; phylum Methanobacteriota; class Halobacteria; order Halobacteriales; family Halococcaceae; genus Halococcus; species Halococcus sediminicola. The sequence goes on from NZ_BBMP01000023.1 coordinate 185,281, forward strand.
GGTGTTCGGCGAACGCCTCGGCGATCTGGTCATTGGTGGTCGTTTCAGCTAGTTCTTCGGTCGCGTCCACGAGTTGCTGTTCGGCGTAGTAGACGTATTTCAGGCTCTCCTCGAACAGCTCGTTGAGGTCATTGGCGCACATTGCACTCGTACCGAGACGAGGGACTTCGATAAGCAAGCAGCCTGCGAGTGACGGCTACCGCGGGGACTAATACCGAGACAGCGGAGAGGGAAAACAATCGAATCACCGCTTCGGAAGCCACGCGAGGAGCTTCTCGATCATGACGACGCCACTTCCAATGACGACCCAGAGACCGACGACGCCGACGAGCAACACTGCCCAGTGGGGAACGGGCGTGGCCGCCGCTCCGGCGTGTGCCAGCGTCGCGGAGAGCGCGGTCCACCCCGAGTAGATGGGATGCACGAGTTAGGCGGACTCGTCGGTCCCAGTCGCTGTACGGTAGATATACGCACCCACCCCGATGATGAGGAGGCTGACGACTGCCCAGTGGGGGTTGTACTGCCCGCCCATCGACAGCGGCTGATGAAGACCGAGGAGGGCGTGGTCGACGATGGCGTCGTAGAGATCGAAGATGCCGAGACCCATTACTGCCGACCCTGCTATCGGACGAAAGGCCAGTGGCTCGTGAGTGCGTCGTTCGGCCCGCCAGACGACCCCTGCGCCGATGCCCGCAATGACGACCATCCCGACCGAGAACCAGCCGTCGGCGAAAATGTTGGTTCGGAGTCCGACAAGGGTGTTCATCGGATAAATGCCTGACAGTAGGTGATGCCACTGGAGAATGTGGTGGATGAGGAGCACGTCGATCAGACCGCTGAACCCGAACCCGAACACGCCGGCACCCACGAGTGCCCGGCGGGAGACGCCCTCGGCCAGCGTCCGCGACCGGTCGGTCGCGGCGTCGCTCATTCGGTCACCTCGACGGTTATCGCGTGCGGGAGATACGCGTTGTTGCCGTAGCCCTTCTGATTCCAGGGGTACTGGTCGTTTTCGATGCCGCGAAGTTCCTGTTCGGGCTTCGAGAGTGTCGCTGGCTGGGTCCGTCCCGCTTCGTCGGTCGCGCGCGAACAGAGGGTGTGTTCGCCGGGTTCGGGTTCCCAGACGTACCGGAACTTCGTGGGCGCGTAGGGACCGAGGTCGGGACCGACGAACTCGGCGTCGTCCCACGACCCGCCGCCGTCGGTCGATATTTCGATGCGCTCGACGCGTTCCTCGCCCGACCATGCGATACCCGCGAGTTCGACCGCCGAAACGGGAAGTGTAGAGTCGTCCGCGGGGGCGATGATGAGCGATTTTACCAACTGGTCGAAGAGGTAGGCGTTTTCGACCTCCTCGACGGCCTCAGTCAGTTGGTCGTAGGTGCTGAAGACATCCACCGATTCGTGGCGCGTCGGTTCGTTGTCCTGTGCAGGCGTGATTCGGTAGGATGACTGCTGGTACTGGGTATAGTCCCGCCCGTTTCGGTCAGTCCACTCCTCGCCGTTGACCATCGTCTCCATCACACGGATTTCCTCGACCCATTTGACGCTGTTATTGCCGAACCAGCCGGGGACGATCAGCCTCACAGGAAAGCCGTGTTCGGCACTCATCGGCGTGCCGTTCATCTCGTAGGCCAGTAGACAGTCGTCGACGACTTTGGCCATCGGTATCGACCGACAGAACACGTCCTTGTCGGGGGGTGCCTCGCCGCCCATCGCCGACAGCCAGAGACCGCCGTCGGTTGCGGCTCCATATTCGTCGAGCACGGCGCTGACGGACGTGCCGGTCCAGACGGCGTTGCCGACAGCCCCATCGCCCCACTGGTCGCCCTCGGCGTCGGGGTCGAAGTAGCGCCGGCTGTTACCAGAACACTCCATCATGTGGACGACCGACTCGGTGGGGAACTCACAGCGGAGTTCGCTCATCGAGAGGTCGGTCTCGTGCTCGACCAGCCCCGTGAGCGAGATGGTCCAGCCGTCGGCATCAATGTCGGGCGTGCGGTGATGAGTACGGATGTAATGTTCTTCGCGCGGCGTGAGGTGGCTTGCGAGGTTCGTCCGCGAGGCAGTCTGGGCGTTAGCCGGGTCCGAAACCAGTACGTCTAACCCCGGATACCGCTCGGTGAGCGCCTCACGCTCTCGGATACCGTAATCGTCTGAAGTCATGCATACAGTTTGCCGATTGGTTACTCGTCTGTTCTGCTTGCACGTGTCTGCCACCGTATCGTTCGATGAGAGATGTGCCCTCGTCAGGCTGTTGGAGCGTACTGTGGGAAAAGCCGGCGAAGCACGCTTTTAGTTCTTCCAGTGGTACAACCGATATGGCCGATCAACAGTACGAATACCGAGTTGAACCAGCCTTCCTCTCGCCGACCGAACTCCGAAACGAGCAGTACAAGCTTCAGGATCTCCTCAACGAACTGGCCGAAGACGGCTGGGTCTATGATGACATCGCCATCGTCGACCCATCTTCGCTGCTCGTTTTCTTCAAACGACCAGTCGAGTCGTAGCCGCGAAGCGCCGGTCGCCGTTTCCCGCGAATCGAACGCGGAGCGGTCCTGCTTTCTCGGACGGGAACGAACTACTGATCATAGTCATCGCCATTCGATGTCCTCCGAGCGCTCCGATCCTCGGAGGATAAACGGACCAATCGCCAGTGTGCGCTTCGCAATCGTCGCGAGCCGCAAAATGAACGCCATCAAGAACAGGAACGGCAGAGAGCCGATCGCCGACCCGGCGCTCACGATCCATATGAGGTTGTCTATCCCAAGGAACGTACCGGGAAACGATGTCGGGGCGAGATACATCGCAATCGCCGTGACGACCGCGAGTGCAGGTGCTGAGAGGTAGAGCATGCCGCGCGAGAGATCGACGAGCTGCCACTGGAAGTACAGTGTCTTGATGTGCTCGCGCGCTGGTCCGAAGAACCCGAGGATGTCGATGAGGTCGATGAGCTTTCGGCGGGTGTCCCGATCCATCGTCTCGTCGAAATCGTCCTGCAACCGTCGTGCCTGATGGATCTTCCACGAATAGTTGTAGTCGAGCGCCGCCTTCACGACCGTGTACTCCCCGAAGTTGCGGTTTTCAAGCTCCTCGCTGACAACGCTCGCATTATCGTGGATGTCGTCGGTGAGTTCGTCGACCGCCTCGGCGAACCCCTCGCCCTCATCGTCGGCAGCTTCGTCAAGCGCCTCCGCTTTTTCGGTGGTGTTCTCGACCAGCGCCCGGAGGAAGTCGTTCGGTTCGGGCGGACTCGACGCTCCGAAGATATCCTCAACGTCCGCGCGAAAGCCCATCGATCCCGACATCCGGGAACGCTGGTCGCCGAGCGACCCGAACTCCTGTGAGAGTACGTTCAAACTGATCGTCACGACAAGCGTCACACCAGTGATAAGCGCGCCGATGAACGCCTGAAAGACGTAGCGTGTCGGGGCCTTCGACGCCATGTACTCGCGGAACACGGGGACGGAATAAGCACCGAGTAAGACAAGAGAAACGAACATTCCGAGCGCCAGACCGAACGCCATCCAACGCCGATTTACATTTAGGAGGAGATAGAGACGGAGCTTCGTTCGTCGACTGCCGATGCGCTCTTGCATCGTGTTCCCGGGCGAGGACCCGCTCATCGTCTTGTTTGAACCATCATGGATGGGTTATCCGTCCAATTGCATATACTATCGGATGAAGAGAGCAGTGTTCAGTGGGCGGTCGGAGCAGAGGGTACACTGAACGACCGGAACCGTTTTGCGAAAAAACATCCAACGGAGACTGTGTATCGGAGACGAACGTTGCTAATCACCGTTTTTGCTTGTATGCTCGTCTTCAGCGGCTGTCTCTCAGTTAACACGTCTGTGCATCCAGCTGCAAACGAGTCGGTGGTTTTCGAGGAGTTTACCGTCAACGAGCCGTGGGCGTCGAATCACGTATGGGTGAACACCACCCTTAGGTCGACGCCAGCGGCGAGCAACGTTACCACAATCAGCGTCATCCAAGAAAACGGACAGGCTTTTTCAACGCACCAAATCACCTCCGGAGAAACGAGTGTTTTTCTTGCACTTCCAACCAACCAGAACGTCACGATCGTTGCTTCCAATACAGCGAACTCAACAACCATTGAAAAAACAAATGTTAGCGTTGCCGGCAGTGATAACTGATCTCGTCGAGGGTGACGAGTTCATCGACAAGGAGATGCAGCGTCCAACAAGCTTGCCCCTCCGGTAGTTAGCTGCAAGCGAGTCAAATGTGGTGAGCCTCAGCGTTCCCGTCGAGTTTGCATTCGTATTCTCGGTCGGGCTTGCGGCGATTCATTGCCGCGAGCCCTCGTTCAGCGTAGCTCTTACCGTGAATTGCAGGCGCAAAGCCTCGGCCCTTTAGGGCGGGGATACGCGCCGTCCGCTTTGTCTCGGATGGTCGCAACCGCCAGCAACGCAGTGGTGGCCGTTTGGATATTCCATCGGAACGCTTAGGTTTGTATACCGTCGGCACTGTTTAGTTAAGACGGATCGGACGATTTCGGGGGTTTGAGAGGTCGGAGTGAGAGATGGAAAGAGACGAGAGCTGATTCGGCGGGTGATGAGACGGAGAGGCGATCAGCCGGTTGATCAAGAATCTTTGTCTGAACTCGAAGTAATTCTCCAGAGTGCTACACTCACTCGCCCGAACTCGCTTATCTAGACAGTGCCGCCTCGAGAGTGATCGTGAAATCCTGACAGTATCAGAGATACCTTGCTACTGCATGCTCAACAAAGTTTCCCATAGACGTCGTTGAACAACTGCGATGGCACGAGACTTCACTGACGGCGACCGAGGGAGCAGTGTGTTCGATAACAATGGAAACCGCATCGGGACTGTTAACGACGTTCAAGACGGTAATGCACTCATTGACACGAGTGATGGTGACTCAGGTATCCTTGATGACCTGACGGATGCGCTCGGATGGGATGACGACGATGATACCCACGAGCTTCGGAGTGAGGACGTAAACTCGTACGACGATGATGGCGTCCACCTCCGTCAGGTCTAACACAGTTCCAACTCACGCCAATTCTTTCCGGGATAATAGTCAATTAGGGTCACCTATGTGTACGTCTGTGAACTACCCCGCCCTACTCTGCTCGCGCTTGCGCGCTCGCTTCGTTGAGGGCGGGGCTTCCCTGTTCAGTGACGCGACTTGCAGGAACCGTGGAAACGTCGGTTCCCGTAGCGGTCGCAGTCTCCGAGGGCGTTACTTCGGAGTGAACCACTCCTACGTCGGCAAGTCCGCGAGAAAGGATGTTGACGGCGGCGTTCGCGTCCCGGTCGGCGGTGAATCCACACGCTGGACACGAGTGTTCGCGCACCCAGAGCGGTTTGTCGGTGGTGACACCGCACCGGGCACACTCTTTGGTCGTTCCCGCTGGTTCGACCGCCACGAAGTGCGTGCCTTCGCGCTCGCACTTGTACTCAAGCATCCGCTGGAACTCTCCCCACGCGGCGGACGCGGTGTTCCGGCTGTTCGATGAGCTTTCAAGCATTCCACCGATGCTCAGGTCTTCGATCGCCACGAGATCGTACTCGCGGGCGTAGTACGCCGAGACACGGTGGAGGAAGTCACGGCGTTTTCGCTTCAGGTCGGCGTAGCGTTCAGCGACCGTCCGGCGTTGCCGTTCCCATTTGGCCGACCCGTGTTCCTTCCGCGAAAGCTTCCGGCGTTCGCGGTCGAGGCGGTTGCGTTCGTCGGCGAGGTCAAGCGACCCGAGCGCGAAACCGTCGGTATCGTGAGCGAACTTCAGGATACCCACGTCGACGCCGACGCACCGTTCCGGTTCGTCGGGCTTTGTGGGTGGTTCGCGGTCCACTTCGACGCCAAAGGTGGCGAACCACTCGCCCGTGGGTTCTTGCTTCACCGCGACCTGCTTGAGTCGTCCGTCGTCGGGTATCTCGCGGTGGAGTTCGATGGGAATGTCACCGATTTTCGAGAGGTGGTGGTCCCTACGGCGACTGCTTTTCAGCCAGTCGCAGCAAACCACGTCGCGGAAACAGGAAGCCCTACCCTCAAGCGCGAGCCGTCAGGCGAGCGGTAGGGTGGGGAGGATGTCACCGTGAGGTGTTTGCCAGCATCATCCCTATCACCGCTGACTACGATGTCTGGCTAATGAGCCACGATCATGAGCGAGAGAATCAAACTGTAGATGGTCGTCATCCGCTTTTAACTGGCGTCGAGGGCGGACTCTTTGCCACCGTGGTTATGACACTCTTTCGTGAGCCAACGGCGCGAGCGTTGCCCCCAACTGCTGAATTTCTCGCGCGCTACCTCAGCGGCGAACAGGCGGACTACCCAGTAGCGGCATTTGTCTTACATCTGCTATACGGAATTGGTGCAGGGATCGTCTTTGTTCCGATTTTCACGACTATGATCGGGGAGACTGACGAACCCGAGACAGTTGGATTAGTCACTGGAGCGATCTACGGTCTTGCAGCTTCAGTATTCGGTGAACGGGTCGTGCTTGCGCGGATGCTCAATATGAAGTTGGATACCGATGAAGCGGCGGTCTTCTATGCCGGTCATCTCATCTACGGGCTCACGCTCGGCGTGTGGGTCGGCTCACGGTCATGGTTCAGTCATTCGTGAATCGGTTCAGCAGCGTTGGTAAGTAACCTCAACCGTATTCCGTCCATACCCACCTACGAGAGCTCCGACACCGACCATAGTATCGTTCGATTCGGTGATAGCTCAGCCCCAAAGTCAGGGCAGTGTCTAGTCAAAATGTAATTATTTCTGGGAGTACGGGCGCTTGATATCGATTCGAAGCTGCTGCTCGCTGAACCAGTTATCCTCGCTGCGGCGAAGACCATCCTGTATCCCAATATTGAGAATCAACCACGCCGGTATGTAGTCACCGATACGCAGTTCACACTTGACTCGTTGGGGGAGCCGGTCGATCCCGTAACACAGGCGATCACCTCTCTGGTGAAGAGGTTCACACAGTAGTGGAATACTCGACTGACGAGTACGGAAGCAGGATCCGCCCCGCTGTGGAGCGCGATGCCACTGCCGATATCTGGGTGTCGACCTATGGCGACTCGTACTGTTTTGTCGGGAGCCTCCTTGCCGACGCGGTGAATCATTGGAAGACCGCCTGATGCGACCGGAAGACGCCGATGCTTTCGAACACGGCAGCCGTCTCTCGTAGCGAAATGCCTGTTGAGTAGAGCCGCATCGCGAACGCTCTGAGGGCGTTCGCGGTGCTCTCCTCGTCCCAACACTCAATAGACGGCGTTGCACAGTCTCCGTGAGCAGTTCTTGGAGCGTCATCATACTCGAACCAAGAACTGCTCATACTTTGATTAGACAGTACTGAATCAATATAAGTCAGAATTCTGAATGAATAGTCGCTGTTTGGAGGTGAGTACTGAGCTACAGCTATTCACGGGAGTCCTAACCGTTGAGTATCTTTCCACCGTTGAGATGGAGGGTCTGACCGCTCATGTAGGACGAATCGTCAGAAGCGAGATAGACGTAGGCAGGCCCGAGTTCGGCGGGTTGACCTGGACGACCCATCGGTACGTCCGTTCCGAACTCTTCGACGAGTTCTGGATCGTACTGACCCATCGTCGCCGGGATGAGTGGCGTCCAGATCGGCCCTGGAGCGACTTGATTGACACGGATGCCCTCGCTGGCCACTTGCTGCGAGAGCGAACGCGTAAAGCCAGCGATTGCACCTTTCGTCGACGAGTAGTCGATGAGCATATCATTGCCGAGAAACGCGTTGACGGACGTTGTATTGATGATTACATCGCCGGCTTCAAGATGGGGAAGAACCGCTCGCGCCATGTAGAAATAGCCGTGCATATTGATTGCAAACGTTTCTTCCCACTGTTCATCACTGATTTCGGTGAGGTCGGTCTTCACGACTTGCTGAGCAGCGTTGTTGACAAGGATATCGATACCGCCGAAGCTATCGAGTGTTTCCTCAACAGCAGCTTGACAAAACGCGCTCTCACGCACATCTCCATCGAACAGGAGACAGTCTTGGTTTTCCCTCTCGACCATTTCTTTCGCTTCCTCGGCGTCCTCGTGTTCGTCGAGATAGACGATGGCAACGTCTGCACCCTCACGAGCGAAATGGGCTGCGACGGCGCGCCCGATTCCACTGTCTCCACCAGTGACCATTGCAACGTCGCCAGCTAATTTGTCACTTGATTGGTAACCATCACGAATGAACTCCGCAGATGGGTGCATCTCATCTTCGAGGCCCGGCTGACGATCTTGCTTCTGTGCATCGATTTGCTGTGCTTTCTCGCTCATCATCTCTCAGTCTGGTCCTCAGTACGTAATCCTGCGGCCTGCGGTTGCGTGGGCTCACAACTAACGGACAAAATTGCGCTGTTACTGAAGGTTGATACGCTGACGGTCGACACCGACATAGGCTTGCTGTTCAATATATTCGCCAGACTGCAGGATATGTAGTGCCATTCCGACCGCACGATGATTCCCATCCGCAATGTAGGGACGTCCGTTTTCATCGCCTACTACAATCAGTTCCTCCAGTTCCGTTTCACTGGAGACGTTGTCGGCGAAATCAGCGACCTTTGTGAGGTTTTTCGGCACCTCGTTGTCGAATGCATCAAGATTGTCGGCAGCAAGGATTCGCTCGGCGATGCTTTCGATGAGGCCACCCTTAGCGACTGCCCGCCACCCTTCGTTCTCAGGCCCTCTAACGACTTCGAGACCACGAAGTTCGTGTTCAGAAAGCACCAGTCGATACCAGTTGCGATCAGCCTCACCAAAAATCGACTCTGCGAGGGGCTTGCGGTCAACTAAAGCATCAAGTAGCTCTTTTCGGTCGTCAAGTGTATCTGGATCAAGATTGTCCTCAGTGTCTTCTTCAATCTCTTTGCGCAGCCAGTATCGGATCACTTCGGTCTCTGCAACTGATTCAGGTTCTTCGGATTCAATCCGGTAGGTTACGTCCATTGGGGATCTCTAGCTGAGGGAGTTCAAGGTTCTCGTCTTAGCGGGCAAAGCTTCTGGCTTGCAAGTAAAGGCCAGACAGCTGCGAGAATCCTAGCAAACCCAGATGATTGTTTGAAGTATCGTCACCACTAGATCTATCGGATAGGTCTCGTTTCTGAGGGAGTTGTGAGGACTATGAGTTGCCCTGAGATGGTTCTGAAAGGAGCAAATCGTTGGAAGACTGCAGGAATGGATTGAAGCTCGCATACACAGCTCTACTGCCTATTAAAGTGACATTCAGGGTTAAAAGTGAGGATGCGGTGACCAGTACAGCCGAAGAGTTCCTTATTCAGGGTGTACAAGAGACAGGGTATAAATCACTAGATATCGGTGTCGTTTCTACCTTCGTTATACCACCATTGAAATGCTTGGCGAGCGAATTCCGTTGGGTTCTCATTGAGCTGCTTTTCTGCTTCAGCGTCATTCTTTCCGACCTCATGATAATAGTGATGAATTGCAGCTCCGTTTTCCGTTAGAGGAAGCCCTTCTTCTCTCAATTCTGCAGTCGTTTCGGCCAGTCCGGCGACTTCTAAGAGGTTACGATCTTCGGGTTCACCTCGTGCAGCGACAAGGTTATCATATCCGCCTCTGTCTTCTGCTTCGGAAGCGCTGTAGACCGGTATTAGAAGAGTTGTAAAGGCATCAGGATCAATGTCAAGCTGCTCTACGTTGTCTATTGCCTCTTGATAATCACTCATACTGAGTACTTCGTCTCTCTGTACTTGGCTTTTTCTCCGGCTTTAGCTTACGAGTTTATAATTGCAAAATTAACCCAGAGATTTTTGTTTGTACTCATTCACGTGAGTTATTGGTTAGTAAACGATATAATTTTTGAAGACAAGACTGCGACCGAAGAGATCGCCACCACTGTCGAAATAACTGACGAATATAATATATAATATGGAAATGCATGAATTACTTGCGCACTAGGTAGACGGTTCAGGGAGGAATGGAAACTCACCTGAACCGCTGCCAATGGAAGTGTGGGCACTGCACCACGACATCGTGGTGCGTCTCGAGACAGGAAATCACGGGCAGGTGGATTTCCTTTCCTGTGACCACTCAGTGCCTATCAGCTATCCTGCTAATAGGCACTTGTCCTTTAGCACCCAGGGATACGAGCCTTTAGCCTGAACTTGAAAGTTGTTCTCGTCATCTTCGACATTGAGGACAGACTCCGTCTTCGAGATATGGTGTGAGTACCGAATCGCCACAACGGTCGCACTCTTTAGTTGCCTATACGCACGTCGGAATCGCTCGGAGAATGCCTGATGGCTGATGTCGAGTTGATTGGCGAGTTCCCCGCTGGTGACGCTCCGCGGGATATTGTAGTAGCCCATCTCGAAGGCTGCTACCAGTGCCTCGTCCTGTTCATCGGTCAGCCAGTCACGCCCCTGTTGTTCGCTGTTGAACGAACTAATCGCTTCCAAGTCGGGTTCGCAACCAAGGTACTCTAACACCTCGTGCGCACGGGCGATTCCCTCCGGATTGGATGATAGCAAGCGGAGCTTCCACTGGCCCGCACGCCCGTGTGCAGCCAGTAGCGTAATTCCCTCGGCGACGAGTTCCTCGATAAGCTGGCGAGCGCGACCGTCCAATGTCACACGATACTGTCGGGCGTCTTCTCGCGCGCTGAACTCTTCGGTAGTCGCAATCGCTGGATCGGCACGGGGTGCGGTATCGAGCACCCTCCGGTCACATTCTGCTTTAACCAGCACCAACCCGTGGGTGTCTGGGTTAGCGACAGTAGGTTCAAGGCTGACCTGTGCGTCCGGGATGTGCTCGAACACCGGGGCGAGGGCGAATCTCCCGGCGGCCAGTGCGACCCGCGCGGTGGTGGCGCTCTCGATTTCGGTGCGGGCCGGTGGGCGCGCGAATAACGATTCAGCCATTAGTATGGTGGGGCGAATGAGCATTCCGAATTTGACCCTCTTCGTAGAGCTTGTCCTTATAGGTTGGACAGATGCGTACGCTTCGTATCCCCGACCGGGCAAACACCCGCGCGTACTGCTCGGTCACCCCATCCTCCACAGTTGGCACACTCGAACATGGCAAGTTAGATAGATACAGCACGAAACATACTCTTTCACCCTTCTCATGTACCCGTACGTCGAAGACCGAAGGAGGGAGCGGTGGTGTCTGATGCTGGGTCCGATCAATGAGAGTGATTGTGCCTGTTGCGAGGATTATAACGTCTCGTTCCGTTCTTGGACGAGCGTTTCGGAGATGAGTGTCGAGAGACCGGACAGAGGTATTGATAAACACCTGGCGGACTGATCGATTCGAGTGCTATCCAGATTTCTTATCGGATTTCGGCTCAACCGCCGAAGTAGCGGTTTGCTAAGCCGAGTTTGAGTCGATGCCAGTATTCTTCGCTTGGGTTCAGATCTGCCGATCCAGTCAGGATTCTCAGCTATACGTAGAGAGAGGATGCCTCCCGTACTAAATAGAACGAAATCGACTATGCAGAAATCTCTCTTGTCGCGCTCCCAGTGGCGGTGTTTCGCGATGGCATCGCTGAAGTCGTCCACGAACGCGCCAAATCGTTGCTATCGTGACTCGCCACAATACCATTCTCTGATACGATGTCCTCATCAATCCGAGACATCGACGTCCGACAGTCCCACCTCGTCAAACATCTCGATACCGTCGCCAAGCGCGGCGATTGACTTCTTGTGTTTGAACGCTTCCATTACGAAGTGTTCGGCATTGCTCTGCTCTTTCAGGGTATCGACGCTCTTGTTGACAATAAAATGTCATTAGTATTACTGCATGGATACCTCCTTGATTGCGTGTTCAGGCATCATCTTTACACGAAACAAGAGACACAATACTGTGTATGGCTCAACCAGAACTGTACGCGCTGAACGCCGCAGATTGGGACTACGAGTACAGTGCGATGATGCGCAATCAAAAGCCGGGTGAGACGTATCCTTCACTCACCCCGTTCTACGTGATTGACCATCCTGAAGGGACGGTATTGATCGATACCGGCACTAGCTACGAAATGCTCGAAAACCCAGAGGAGTACGGTCCGTATGGAGCGGGTTATATCGACGAATTCGCCGCTGACGAAATCGAAATGAGTGAAGATCAAAAGGCGGTCAATCAGGTTGCCGACCTTGGCTACGACCCTGCTGACATCGATTACGTAGTGATGACGCATCTCCATCTCGACCACACGGGTGACATCCGCGAATTCCCCGACTCTGAGTTCATCGTCCAGCAGGACGAACTCGAATACGCATGGTGGCCTGCTGACCCTATTCAACAGAATCTTTACGTCGAAGGCGATTTCGGCGTGTTCCACTCCCCGGAATACAGCGTGACTGCGATCAGCGGAAACTACGACGTCTTCGGTGACGGCACAATCGAGTGTATCCCGACGCCGGGTCACTCTCCGGGCCATCAAGCAGTGAAAGTCGAATTAGAGGATACAGGCACAGTCATCCTCGCGGCCGATCTCGCGTTTACCCAAGAAGCATACGAGAAAGAACTCCAACCGGCGTTCGCATGGGATACCGAACACGCGATCCGCTCAAACCGAAAAATCCGGAATCTGGAACGAAAAGAGGATGCTGATGTCTACCTCGCTCATGACCGCGAGCATTTTGAAGAATTCCCAGACTCACCTGAAAGTCTCGTCTAATTACAAATTGGTGTAGCAGAATGGATTCACGAACACGCGTAATAATGTTAGGTCGTGGACCATCATGAAACCACGATCCGAACCAATATGAAATCACCGCAACGTAGCTGGTTTCACTGGACTCCCCGGTTGAAGCAGGGGTGCTTGAGCGGCTACACAGTATAGGGTGGATATTAGTGGCTTGAATTGGCCGGGATGCTGTTTTTATCTATTCGATGAATCAATGGCGTGTCAGACGCCGAGAAATCAATCCCGTCGAATTCAAACAAAACTTCAGATATGGTAGAATGGACCGAACACGAGCCACCGGAAGGGGAATATCAACGCCTCGATGCGGATGGACAGCTCGACGGTGATTCTCCAGCGTTCGATGACAACGAACTGCTGGCGATGTACCGAACGATGGTCGCCACCCGGACGCTGGAGGACAAGATGTTGAACATGCAGCGCAGCGGCGAGGCGAGTCTCGTCGCGCGCTCGCGCGGCGAGGAAGCGACGCCATTAGGGTGTGCCGCCGCGCTCGAACCCGACGACTGGATCTTCTACACCTACCGGCAGAACCCGGCCCTGCTCTACTGGGAGTACCCGATGGCCGAGATCGTCGCCGGCGACATGGGTGCCGAACCCGAGACAGTCGCCGAACATCTCGACACCGACGAGCCGGAGGTCAATTTCTCGCCGGATTACACTCCAGTGGGAGTCAATACGACCAACGCGGTCGGGATGGCGATGGCTGATAAACTCAACGACCGCGAGACGGTGACGATGGCATTCATCGGCGACGGTTCGACGAGCGAGGGCTCGTTCCACGACGCGATGAACTTCGCAGGGGTGTTCGAACCCCCAGTAGTGATAATCTGTCAGAACAACCAGTGGGCCATCTCCGAACCCTCACACCGACAAACAGGAGCCGAAACGTTCGCCAAGAAGGGCGAGGCCTACGGGGTTCCCCACGAGCGCGTCGATGGCAACGACATCTTCGCGGTGCGCGAGAAGGCCGAAGAGGCCGTCGAGCGCGCTCGCAACGGCGAGGGACCGACGTTCATCGAGTGTGTCACCTACCGGATGGAGGAGCACAACACCTCGGACAACCCCAACGTGTATCGTGACGAGGAAGAGCAAAAGGAGGAGTGGGAGGAGAAAGACCCGCTCGACAGGTATGAAGCCTACCTCCGAGAAGCGGGCGTGCTCGACGACGACCTCGCGGAGGACGTAGAGGACGAAATCGACGAACAGGTCTCCGAAGCCGTCGATGCGGCCCGCGACGTGCCCGATTCCGAACCCGAGCGGATGTTCGACCACCAGATTCACGGCGAGCCGTGGAATCACGCCCACCAGCGCGCGGAGTTAGAACGCGAGCAGAACGGCCAGAATCCCTTCACCGACTTCGACGGGGAGGGATTCGATGAGTGAAATCTATCCGGCCCCGGCGTCCGAGCGCGACACGAGCGACGAGACCGAGGACATCGACCTCGTGACCGCCGTCAACCACACCCTCCATCAGGAGATGGCACAGGACGATGGGGTCAGAATTATGGGCTACGATATCGGTCCTATCGGCGGCGTCTATCGTGCGACCGAAGATCTTCTCGAAGAGTACGGTGACGAGCGCGTCATCGACACGCCGCTGTCGGAAAACGGCATCATCGGGACCGCCGTAGGAATGGCGATGGCCGGCGAACGCGTCGTCCCCGAAATCCAGTTCATGGGCTTTTCCTACCCCGCGTTCGGCCAGATCATGTACGCGCTCGTGAAGATATACGACCGCACGGGCGGCGATGTCGAGGTTCCTCTCACGGTCAGAATGGCCTATGGCGGCGGGGTGAAGGCCCTCGAATATCACCAAGAATCGACCGAGACGTACTACCTCCACACGCCCGGCGTGCGGGTGGTCTGTCCAAGCACGCCCTATCAGGCGAAAGGGCTGCTCGCGGCGAGCATCCGCCACGACGACCCCGTGATGTTCATGGAGCCGAAGAAAATCTATCGCGGCGGCGAGCAATCGGTGCCAACCGACGATTACACCCTGCCGCTCGACGAGGCGCGGCTGGTCCGCGATGGCGAGGATGTGACGGTGCTGACATGGGGAGCGATGGTGCGTCATGCGGTCGCGGCGAGCGAAGCGGTGGATGCGAGCGTCGAGGTGGTAGACGTCCGCTCGCTGTCGCCGCTAGACGTCGACACGATACTGGAATCGGTGAAGAAAACCGGGCGATGCGTCGTGGTTCACGAGGCGCGCCGTAGCCTCGGGTTGGGTGCGGAGCTGTCAGCGCTGGTCAACGAGTACGCTCTCGATCGGTTGAAGGCACCCGTCAAGCGCGCGACGGGCTACGACGTGCACTTCCCGAGCCACAACATCGAGGACGACTATCTGCCCGACGAGGAACGCGCCCAACATGCTATCGAGGCGGTGATGAACTATGAATTCTGAACACGCCACGCGGACGAGCGAGCATCGTACGACGAACGGTCACGGTCAGCGGGGCGGACGATGAGCTACGAGTTCGAGCTTCCCGACCCCGGCGAGGGGCTGACCGAGGCCGAGATCCAAGAGTGGCATGTCGAGGAGGGCGACGAGGTCGAAGAAGACGACGTGCTCGGGGAGGTCGAGACCGACAAAGCCGTCACCGACATCCCGTCGCCGGTCTCGGGGACGATTCAGGAGATCACCGCGGAGGCGGGCGAGACGGTCGAGGTCGGCACAGTCATCGTCGTTCTCGACACAGGCGAAGACGAGGAAGAAACGGACGAGGAAGCCCAAGAGAACGCCGAAGAACAAGCAGAAGAGCAAGCCGACGAGGAGGTCGAAGAAGAAATCGAAGGGGAGGAACCTGAAGAGGAGGAACCCGAAGAGGAAACTGAAGAGGAGCAAGCCGAGGAAGAACCGGAACAGGCCGTCTCGGAAGTCGAAGACGAATCGGAAGCGGAGGAAACCGAGCTGGCGGAAACCGAGAGCGAGGAACCCGAAACCGGCGACGAACGGGTCTTCGCCGCACCGAGCACGCGGCGCTACGCACGCGAGGAGGGCGTCGACCTCGCGGACGTGGAGGGATCCGGTCCCGACGGGCGGGTGTTGCGCGAGGACATCGACGAGCACGCGGGCGGAGCGGGGACGGAAACGGCCGAAGCCGGAGGCCTCCATCCGAGCATCGACGTCGAACCCACGTCGATAGACGAGGACGAGTCCCGGTCGGAGCGCAGGGACCTCTCGGGGCTGCGCGGGCAGATCGCCGACAACATGACCCGGTCGCTGACCGTCACCGCCCAGCTCACGTCCGGGTTCGAGGCCGACGCCACCGAACTCGTCGCGCTCAAGGAGCGCCTGAACGAAAAACACGACCAGCACATCACCTACACGCCGATTCTGTTGAAGGCGGTCGTGCCTGCCCTGAAGGAGTTCCCCCTCGTGAACGCGAGCATCGACGATAGTACCCAAGAGATTGTCGAGAAACACTACTACAACGTCGGCTTTGCGACCCACACCGAGGACGGTCTCATGGTGCCCGTGGTCAAAGACATCGACGGGAAGTCCATCGTGGAGGTCGCAGCGGAGATGGAAGACCTTGCCGAGCAGGCTCGCGACCGTTCCATCGACGTCGCGGACACCCA